>WFLY01000218.1 GCA_009177215.1 Bacillota bacterium | reverse complement strand
TTACCACCAACATTAAAAACATATATATCCAAATAATCCCGTTTATCAAAAATTGAAAAAAACTGCAAAAGGACTCTGCTATGGACTCTGTCTGAGCTTTTTTCTGACCAGTATTTTTGCTCATAAATACTCCCATCCGCGGGCTGTGGCGCACACACAAATCAATAGTTGAATACATATTTTTATTCAACCTTATACCTCGCTTATCTGCTACATCTATGATAAGCCTTGAGAGTTTTTTCGTCAACTACNGTCTTCCCNNTCCTCCCAGCGCCTTTGCANACTTAAATATGTCTGATAAATTATAATAAAACCCNATNGACCCNNGATGATACCCCACACGCNAAAAAGCCGAATTCCTGCATAGAGAGACACAAGCACAGCAATAGGAGATACTCCTATTTTCCGTCCAATCAGCTTCGGCTCCAATATTTCACGTAAAAAGATACAAACAACATACAGTAAGATGCAGGTAACAGCCTTTCCATAATAGCCATAAAACAACTGTATGGCTGCCATGGGAAGCAACACAACCCCTGTTCCGATAAAAGGAAACACGTCCAATATTCCCGCTAAAATCCCCCACAGTACTCCGTGCTGCAAACGACTGATGCCCAGCGTTACGGCACAGGTACTTGCAATCACAATCAAAATAATTGTCTGCGCTTTCACAAAGGTAGCAATATAACGAATAATTCCACAGATAACCTCTAACGCCATATGGCACTCTTCTCTGTCCAGCATACGATTCATGATTTCGTCATAATCCTTAGCCAAAAGTACAGAGGCAATAATAAACGTAACCATGAATCCACCCAGCCCAGCCAATAGCTTAGCATATTCCCATGAATAGGAAATCACCTCCGGCACGGCATGAAGCTGTATATAATCAATTCCCTCCTGTATATTACGCAAAAGAGTGTTCTCCAAATAGACACTGTCAATTCCTATTGCCTGCCCGATACCCCCACAGATATCTCTCACAATTACCGTAATTTCCTGTTCCCACACATCCAGATTTTCAATCCATTGCGGAAGACCGCTCATAATCCATGAAAACAGAATCCAGACAAGTACAACCAGAATAATTCCGGCAGAAAGAAGCATACAGATAGCCCCAATCTGCCTGTGTATATGGAGCCTTTTTTGTATTTTTTTCAGAACTGGCCCGAAAATGGTCACAAAAAGCATTGCTGCCAGCACCGGTGCTAACAGTGGAGAAATGTATTGAAGGAAAAAATATACTGCTCCTATTAGAAGAAGCAGTATCATAATTTTACTTTTTTTAATTTGTTCAACCATACTAATCCTAACCTTCCTTCGTCTCGGCTTTTGTTAAAATTAGTATAGATTTTTTAATCAATAATATACATGCCGCTCCTCCATACCGGAGCGATTTTATTTTTGAATCTATATGCTGGTATCCACCATGCTGCCCTTGATGTCCTCGGCTACCAGCTTCATTTTGTCCACAATATTCTGAACCTCCTGCTGTATATCTGTCTTTGCATTTTCCAGCTTTAACATCTCATCCATAGGCAGAGATTCCGTCAGTTCTTCCAATTCTTCCTTCTTCTCCCGACGCTTCTCTAAAATCTCTTCCTGCTCTTCTCTCTTCTCCTTGATAGCCTCTGCCTGCTCTTCCCGCTCTGCCTGCTCCTCGTCCAAATGCTCCTTTGCATCCTGCATTACCATACTGACAATCTCATCGCTTGCCGCGTCCATAATCTGTTCTGCCTGCGCAGCCGCCTCCTGCATTGGACTTCTCTTCATGCCGCGAAGCTCCTGCTTCGTGCCTCGTATTATGGCATTCTCCACTATAATATCCTGCTGGTTTTTCTGAAGCTGAGTCTGCTTATTCCGGGTAAGGTCATCTAGATCCAACTGCCTTTTCTGATATTCCGTAGGCTCCGAGGAAGCAATCTCACCGTACCGTCCGGTTTCCTCCTGAGTGAGAGCCTCACCATTTTTCTTTTTTCTTAGAATTTCCAAATCTTTCTGTTCCTGACTGTCATCTGCAACACCATAGATTTCCTTCAAATCCTCCTGCTGCTTTTCAATATCCTTAAGCTCAGCCTGAATACCTTCATTTTGCTGCTCAAGCTCTTTAATATGTTCACGTCTGGAGTTTAAATCATCATCGATCGCACGTTCATTGTCCCATGCATCACCGACTAGTTTCATTGCTTGCTTTCTTGCCTCTTCCTTCTTCTGCTGAATCCTGTCACGAAGATTGAAATCACCATTAAGGTCTCCCGCAAAGATTGTCTTTTTATTTTTCTCCGGAGTCGATCCGTCCTTTTGTGCTTTGTCAGCGTTGCTTCCACTCTGTACGTCTCCGGCAAAAATAGTAACGTTCTTATCTATCCTCATAGCAAATTCTCCTTCCGTTATCCTGATATTTCATGCTAACCCAATTTCTCATTCAGCTCTATCATTCAGGATTTTAGCGCTCCGACAATAAATGTCATTGCAAAATAATCTCTTCAGCTTATTTTTACAACCTATACAGATATAAGAATATATCGTCTTACGGAACAAGATAATTAACACTCATTCAGATTAAAAAAAGAAAAGGCACTTCCCCGCGGCTTGATTTCGTAGACAAGCCTTTTTTTGCTCACGGGATGCAAAAATTCCAGCTTATAGGCACAAAGTGCAGTCTGGGAAATATCCAAACTACGGCTTAACTGCGCCGTTTTCTGTCCTCCGTACTTAGTATCTCCCAAAAGCGGCAGTCCGGCATGAGCCATCTGTGCCCTTATCTGATGGAATCGCCCTGTTTCAATGTGGATATCTGCCAAAGAAAGCTCAGAAAGTGTGGATAGTTCCCCTAATATCTTATAATGCAAAACGGCTTTCTTTGCCTGAGGATATTGCTCCCGGTTCTCTGTGACTACATTGGCAATATTATTTCTATCCTTATATAAATAATCCACAAGCTCCGCCTCTTTATGAGGAGGTTTTCCACAGAGTACTGCATAATATCGCTTTCCAAACATTCCCCTCTGCAGCTGTGACGTAAGATTCGCTGCCGCCTGTTTGCTTTTGGCAAATACCAATACTCCTTCCACCGGCTGGTCAAGACGATGTACAATACCCAAGTATGGCGTCTGGCCCGCTTTAGGCTCAGGGGCTAAATACCTTTTTAACTCACTTACCACATCCTGCTCCCCCACTTTGGCGCTCTGAGTGGCTAGCCCTGCGGGCTTCCATACAACGATAATGTGTTTATCCTCATAAAGAATTTCCGTTTGCATACCAATAACCATACCTTTCTCACAGCCTGCCGGCTCCGGCACTGGCGCATTACCCGATTCTTACGCTCTGTCACACTTCCCACAAGCTTCAACAGTTCTTCCGCAAGCCTTTCGGATAATGATTTTTCATAATGCCTCCCGCCAGCTTACCCCAGCCGATACTAAAACCCTCCACACAGATTAAATACCAGCCCTTCTCACCGGAAGCCGCAAATGTCTGTCCGTTCAGATAAGCCTTCACCGTATCGTCCTCCAAGGACAAATCCCACACATTCACCGCCTCATCAGGAGACAATGTCAGCGCAAGCGCATGGGAGGGTTCAAAACGATTTTTTTTCATCGTACCCATGTGCAGGCAGGGGCGCAGTACCTTAAGCCCTTGTAAATCAGGCATATCCTCCGGCGTCAGATAAATATGTTCTCCGAATTTTATGTATTTGCCCGATAATTCCACATTCAAAAATTCCCTGCAAAACGCCATACATTCTTCCAAGTCCTTCTTACCGGCTTCTTTTATAATACCACCCGATGATATTGCCGAATAATCCGCCGGAACGGAGCCTTCCTTTTCCAAAACAGCCGCGTAATGACCTTCACCCTGAATGTGATGGGGCCACAGGCGCAAGGTTCCCGAGAGCGTAGCTCTTCCCTGCCAAGATTCCCCACACAAATCAGCATTTGACTGTTCCTGTCCATCACTTATCTTTGGTTCTACACAGATTTCAAGATATTCCGGATTCCCATCCATATGGGATTTCCCTTTCGTTTCAAACAGCTTGTCCTTGTCCACAGCCACCACGGAAAACTCAGGATGCCTCTCAAGAAACCGACTGATGCTTCCCTCATTTTCCTGTGGGGCAAAGGTACAAGTGGAATAAACCAGCCTGCCACCGGGAAGCAGCATCTGTGCGGCACAATTCAATATTTCATCCTGCCTGTCCGCGCACAGCTCCACATTTTCAGGATTCCATTCCTCACACGCATCCTCATTCTTACGGAACATCCCCTCACCGGAACAGGGCGCATCCACCAGAATACGGTTAAAATATCCGGAAAAAATCTGTGTTAAGCGCTGCGGAGTCTCATTTGTCACACAAGCATTGCGAATACCCATACGCTCTATATTTTCCGAAAGAATCCTTGCCCTTGCAGGGTGGATTTCATTGCTCACGAGCAAGCCCCTGCCCTGCAATGCGGCGGCAATCTGAGTACTCTTACCCCCCGGCGCCGCGCACAAATCAAGCACCCTTTCCCCGGGCTGTACCTCAAGAAGCGTAACCGGCGCCATGGCGCTGGGTTCCTGAATATAGTAAAGCCCTGCCTCATGAAAGGGATGTCTGCCCGGCTGGTCTTCCTTTTCGTAATAATAGGCATCCTTTGCCCAAGTCACCCTTCTCAAATGAAACACCGGCTTCCTACCATGCCAAAAAAGAGGCTCTTTACAAGCCTCCCCTTGAAACGCAAGCACTGTTGCCGCGCTCTCCCCATCCTTAGTTTTCTTTAAACTGTTTAGGCGCAGCGCCTGATACTTTTCCTGTCCATAGCTTTGCAAAAAAGCCTCGTATTCATCTCCCAACATTCCCTGCATTCTCTTTAAAAACAACTCCGGCAGCATACAGCCCTCCTCATATTATATTACAGGACGGAATAACCCTTTCCTATCAGGCATGCCCTTACCTCTCCGGTATCTTCACAATGAAATACCATAATGGGCTTGCCGGAATCTCTGTTAAAGGACAAATAAATATAGTCTACATTTATATTGCTTTCCTGAAGGTCTAAAAGCAGCTTGTGAAGATTACCTACCTCATCCTCCACCTCTACACCGATTACTTCAGTGAGACGGGATAGATAGCCCGCCTGATTTAATGCCTCGCATGCCTTATTCGGGTCGGATACCACCATTCGGATAATACCGTATTCCGCACTGTCATTGGTAACGGAGCCTAAAATATTAATTTCCTGCTCCAAAAGGATTCCGGTTATCACCTGCATGGTGCCTTTTTTATTTTCTGCATATATGGATACTTGCTTCAACATGTCCTTTCTTCCTTTCCTACTGTCTGTAAATCTCTTACATTGTAAGCTTTTTGTGTCAGGAAGTCAATGTCGGTAATTTTTTAGTAACCATGAGCCAGTAAATGTACAGCCACATAGATTTGACTCAGGCGGCTTCCTGAAAATAAGCATTAAATCTTTACTATAAAAAGCGTTTTTTTGAAAATACGGTGTGAACGCCCCACAGTTTATGGAAACTTAAGAATAATCATTTTAGCAAATACTGACTTTCAGAAAGAGGTGTGGTAATATTTGAAAAAGTGCCGATTATGAACANGGANATGNAATAGNGTAAATGTTCGATAAGCTTGAGGCACAAGCGCAGCGTATTTTAGATACGCAAAGATTCTTAATTAAGAAAGGATTGGTAAATTTATTATGAAAAAGAGGCTAATATTCCTGTCAACTGTTTTGTGTATGGCTTTATTATGCGGCTGTATGACAACCAAAGCGNCGGAGGGTGGGAATTCCAATGTGAGCGAGGAGCAGCCCTCCGCAGCCGATTCGGAAGAAACAGCTGCGGCAGAGCCTGTGGAGCTAAGCGATGATGAAATGCAGTTTTTTACCGATTTTATCCGTCAATATGACAATTATGGTTTTCTTTTGTCCGAATATGACGCGCCGAAGGATGTAAACCTTGAGGAAGTTCTTTATACCGGCGCCGGGTTTGCGGAGCCTATACCGAAGAACGAGGTTCCTGCTTATCTGGCGGCAACACAACAGGATGAAATATACGGAGATTGCATTAAGCTTCCGAAGAAAGACATAGATGAATTTCTACAGGATAAACTTGGCATTGGGTTTGAAGATATCAATATGTCGCTTAATTGGATATATCTTTCCGAGTTTGATTCGTATTATCATGAGGCGGGCGATAGCAATTATGTACCGTTTTCCTGCACTGGAGGAAGTAAGTCAGGAGATACCTATACCCTGCGCTTTATTTCCGACGCCGACTGGACTACGCTGGTTGACAGCTGCGAAACAGTCATTATAAAAACCGAAGAGGGATACCGCTTTCTCTCAAATCATCAGGTATAAATAATTAGTAGGAAAACAAAAGGAGATTATCTTTATGAAGCTTTGGAAATTAAGTTTATCTGTAATATTATCCATATTTTTATGCGGCATGTGCGCCTGCGCAGATAGTAAGCTGACCCAAACCTCTTCTACGGCGGAAGAAAATCCTACCACAGAGTCGGTTGAAGCTTCTGTTGAAAATATTGATGAAGCCACCACCGAAGCTGCCACCATCCCCTTGCCCGAGAATATCGATGAATCGTCAACGGCAGAACCGAACAACCAACAATCCATTCAGGAGGAAGATATTATGACAAATGAAAACTCAACCCCTGTTTCCTTACATGGGGCTCTCAGCGTCCAAGGTACGGATTTAGTGGACAAAAACGGTGAAAAATTCCAGCTTTATGGTATGTCTACCCACGGTATCGCATGGTTTCCCCAGTATGTGAATTTGGATGCGTTCCGCACCCTGCGGGATGACTGGAATACCAACTGCATACGCCTTGCTATGTATACCGCCGAATACGGCGGCTATTGCAGCGATGGCGACAAGGAGAATTTAAAGTCTCTGGTACAAAACGGTGTAGAATACGCCACCGAATTAGGCATGTATGTGATTATTGACTGGCATGTTTTAAACGATCAGGATCCCAATGTACATAAGGAGGAGGCAATTGCCTTTTTCCGTGAAATGTCCTCCGCCTATGCCGATTATGAAAACGTACTATATGAGATCTGCAATGAACCGAACGGTTCTGCAAGCTGGGATGGAGTAAAATCATATGCCTCCGAGGTAATTCCCGTTATTCGGGAAAATGACAGCGACTCTGTTATTTTAGTGGGCAGCCCTACATGGAGTCAGGACATCCATCAGGCGGTGGCTTCCCCCTTGGAATTTGACAATATTATGTACACTCTGCATTTTTACGCCGCCACACACAAAGACGACCTTCGTTCCCGTCTGGAAGACTGCATCAACAAAGGGCTTCCCGTATTTGTCAGTGAATTCGGTATGTGTGATGCCTCGGGAAACGGCGCCAACGATTTTGAACAAACGCAAAAGTGGTTTGACCTGATAGAAAAAAATAACATCAGCTTTTTCTGCTGGAATCTTGCTAACAAGAATGAAAGCAGCAGCGTATTCCTGCCTTCCTCAACAAATACCTCCGATTGGACGGAGGATGATTTGAGCGAATCCGGAAAATGGATACGAGAATACTTTTTAAATAAGTAATTCTGTTTCATAATGTAAATAATCATAAAAAGCCAAGCTACCTAAACAGCAGCTTGGCTTTTCACTTTCCGGAATCACAAGAGGTCTTAGAAATCTTCCTCTTTAGACCCGTAACCTGCTCTTTCAATCACGCGATAATTCGGAATGCATCATACTTTAAACCGATACCCTACACCCCAAATGGTCTCGATATATTGGGGCTTTGCGGTGTCCTTCTCTATTTTTTCACGGATTTTCTTGATATGCACCGTTACCGTAGCAATGTCGCCTATTGAATCCATATCCCAGATTTCACGGAACAGCTCCTCCTTGGTGAAAACATGGTTGGGATTCTCGGCAAGGAAGGTCAACAAATCAAATTCTTTAGTGGTAAAAGTCTTCTCTTCCCCATCCACATAAACGCGGCGTGCCGTTTTATCAATTCGTATTCCGCGAATCTCCACAATATCGTTCTGGAGTCTTTGGTTGATTCCCACCAGACGCTCATAACGTGCCATATGCGCCTTTACTCTTGCCACCAGCTCGCTGGGGCTGAAGGGCTTTGTCATATAATCATCGGCTCCTAGCCCCAAGCCTCTGATTTTGTCAATGTCATCTTTCTTTGCAGATACCATTAAAATGGGAATGTTTCTTTCCTCGCGGATGCGCTTACACACCTCAAAGCCATCCATACCCGGCAGCATCAAATCCAGAATCACCAAATCATAAACACCCGCCAATGCGGTCTTCAAGCCCTCGTCGCCAGTATTGCAAATATCTACCTCAAAATCGCTCAGTTCCAGATAATCCTTTTCCAAATCAGCGATTGCCACCTCATCCTCGATAATCAAAATTTTACTCATATTTACCCTCATTTCTGCGCTGCTTTTTGCGCATAATGCAATGTTTGTGCAAGCAGCGCACAGTCACAAACTTGCCAAATGAAAAATTTATTTTTCACTCCTTCTTCCGTTTCTGCAGGCCGGCAGTTATCGGCATTTGATAGTCCTGCCGTACCTGAACATGAATTTACCTTACTTAGTCTGCTCGTTCTGCAGCTCTATATATTTACGGAGCACAAAGTGAATACAGGTGCCTTCACCCTCTTTTCCGGTTGCCCAGATATATCCACCATGATCCTCAATAATTTTCTTTACAATGGAAAGTCCGATTCCGCTTCCGCCCTGCGCCGAATTCCGGGAGGCATCCGTCCGATAAAAGCGCTCAAAGATTTTCTGCAAATCCTTTTGGGCAATACCTTTGCCGTTATCCTCGATTTCTACCCGTATGGAATCCACCTCGTCCAAAATCCGGATGTCTATTTCTCCGTGAAGCTTATCCATATATTTTACGCTGTTGCTGATAATGTTATTAATGACCTTCTTCATCTGCTCCGGGTCTGCAATTACCATAGTGTCGGATTCTACCAGATTAGAGTAATTTAGCTCTATATTTTTGGACTCCAAATCCAGTCCCACCTCCTCCACACAATCTCCGAAATAATCCGCTACATTGATACGATGGAAATTATACGGAATGCGGTTATTGTCAATTCCCGAATAAACCGTCAGTTCATTGATCAGCCTATCCATATCATTTGCTTTATTATAAATGGTTTTGATATATTTATCCATCTTTTCCGGCGTATCTGCCACGCCGTCCATAATACCCTCCACGTAGCCCTTAATTGCCGTAATCGGCGTCTTCAAATCATGGGAAATATTGCTCACAAGCTCCTTGTTCTGCTTTTCCTGCTGAATATTTTCCTCGGTCGATTCCTTCAGCCGAAGTCTCATATCCTCATAATTGCGGTATAAATCACCTATTTCACCTTTTGCATCAGTCTGCAGCGCATAGTCAAAGTTACCGCTTTTAATTTTACGCATTGCCACATTCAGCTCATTGATAGGAGTAAACACACCTTTGTGAATCCACTGAGTCAGCATAAAGCTGGTAAATATCAGAATCAGGACAATGGCTATAAACATATCAACAAGTAAGTGTTTGGAAATCAAAGAATGAATCTTGGTAATCACAAAAACGCTTCCTCCGGAACCATCGGAAAAAGTAAAATCAAGCTGCTTCACATATTTTTCCAAATCATCGAAATAATATCCTGAGTTCTCAGACAACTCCCCTTCTCCGTATCCCGGCAGCTTGGGAAACATTATTTTAGCGGCCGCTTCGTCACCAGTGTAATAAAGGCTTTCACCCTTTCTTACTATTAAATAAGTAGACTTGCGGGAAACTCTCGAATTAATATCCTCAAGATAAGCCTTATCCTCCAATCTGGAGGCATCCCTCTCAATCTGCTCTTGTAGAATATCATAAGCTTTGTCTGTAGTGTTGATAAATTCTTTCAGGTTTTCGGACATCATGGCATAATTAAGATCCCGCATTCCATAGCCCTTCTGTACATTCACCAAATAAATGCCTATCACCATAAAAGCCAATATAGTCAAAAATAAAGGAAGAAGTATAATACTGATAAAGGTCACTCTTAACCGNGTTTTAAATTTCATTTGTCATGCAAACTCACTTTCATTATTAGACACAAAAATGTTTTCCATCTATATACCCAAGTATATCACATTCTTTTCCTGAATGTGTAAAAACAATCATATAGTATCATTAAAAAAATCTAAAATGTTTGCAGTTTTACAGAAAATTATAAATAACAAATAAAAATACAGCTCACATGAATTAATTTTTGCAAAACATATTGACATCCACCAAAAAAACATTATAATAAAAACAGTAATGATTACTGATTTTTAGAAAGGAGCGTATATGGCGCTAAAGCATAGTAAGCAGAGAGATATGATTAAAGCCTTTCTTATGGGGCGAAAGGATCATCCCACTGCCGATGTTGTCTACATGAACGTAAGACAGCAGAATCCCAATATCAGCCTTGGTACTGTATATCGTAACCTGACACTTTTAGCCGACATCGGTGAAATACAACGTCTTCGTCTGGGTGACGGTGTGGATCACTTCGATGCGGATACCTCTCCTCATTACCATTTTATCTGTACGGAATGCGGCAGCGTAATTGATTTAGAGCTGAAAAGCATTGAGGGAATTACAGATATCGCGGGAGCAGGTTTTGACGGTACGATTGCAGGACATGTTACTTATTTTTACGGTACCTGCGGGGCTTGTACCAAAGTACCCCAAACCTCGTAACAGAATTTAATGCATTGAAACGTTCAATAGAACTTTTTTAATTCATAGGAAAACATCTAAGATGTTTCTATAAGCTAATATTATTATATAAGGAAAAGGAGAATAAGTTTATGAAGTTTGTATGTCAAGTATGTGGTTATGTTCATGAAGGAGACTCTGCACCCGCTGAATGTCCTATCTGTCATGCTCCTGCCGAGAAGTTCACCGTTCAGGCTGGTGAGAAGACTTGGGCAGCCGAGCATGTTGTTGGCGTTGCAAAGGGTGTCAGAGAGGATATTCTCAATGACTTAAGAGCAAACTTTGAAGGTGAATGTTCCGAAGTAGGTATGTATCTTGCAATGGCAAGAGTTGCTCACAGAGAAGGCTATCCTGAAATCGGTCTTTACTGGGAGAAGGCAGCTTATGAAGAAGCCGAACATGCAGCAAAATTTGCCGAGCTTTTAGGTGAGGTTGTTACCGACTCCACCAAGAAGAACCTNGAGATGNGAGTTGATGCCGNGANCGGCGCTACCGCAGGTAAANTCGACCTTGCTAAACGCGCTAAAGAGCTTGGCTTGGACGCTATCCATGACACCGTTCATGNGATGGCTCGTGATGAGGCAAGACACGNCAAGNCATTTGAAGGACTTCTTAAGAGGTACTTCGGTTAAGCAGAACCGCTGGAAAATTAATGTTTTTGAAGATTTTAGGGTATGTTGGGGCAATCTGACATACCCTTATTTTTGTGCAAGCGGTTGTGTCTGAAAGTGGGTTTAAAAAACTAACCCTTGAAAACACTAAGTTTATCTACGATAAACTTTTTATCGCAGGTGAGCTTTCCTCGGAAGTTTCCTTGTGTTAGTCAATACGANCTCTGATGAGGGAAACAAAATCACATAACTTAGTATAACACAGAGTACATGAAAATTGTGAACTGATTGAAATGCTTTCAAAAAAAGTTTAAAAAAAGCCTTCTTGACATAAACAGTTATCCATTTTCAACCATATGTCTAAATTGTACTGCCCAGAACGTTAAATCGCAGTCTAGTCCCGGACCGTTCTTATAGCTTTCTTCTAATTTTACATCCACATATGGAGTAGAATATTCTATGTTCATCGGCGAGTAACGTTTGTTATGGGGTTGTTTAAGGTTCATTTTTAATTTGCCCTCTTTATTCGTCGCAGCAGATACCGCCTCTAAAGATTCTTTTATAATATCTACTTGAACTCCTACACCAAGCATGGCGATTTCTGTTAAAATTCTTCTGTAAGTTATTGTACTGATAAAGTTTGGGTCAAATACCTTAATCGGTGTCACAAATGCAAAGCAAGGGGCATAATACCTNCTCTTTATCTTTACATGCATCTGATTGTCATGTTTCATGATTTTGTTTATGTGATTAAATGAATCCGCCAGCATTTGGATATTTTCTTTTGTTCTCCAAGCCTTTGTATATGCTAATATTTCTAATGTATACATATTCGGAAAATATTCGTCTGACTCAATATAAGGAAGCTTATATTTTTTCTCCGCTCCTTTTCGCTTTTTCAATATTTCATCCAAAGATGATATCTGTAAAATTCTCTCAAATCCTTTCAGCGCAATCTGTTGAAACTCTATTAAATCATCATAATCATCACCATACCCAAGCATCGCCTGCATCGTGTATAATAACGCTCCAAGACAATTACCATTATGAATACCTGTAAATCTATTATTGTATCTTTCAATTTCCGGAGGAATATAGGAAAATTCCTGTTTTATAATTTCCTCGCTGCGCATAGCTTTGACAAAATTTGCCACAACAGGGTGTTCCTTGGGAATCGCATAATAAGAAAGTAATCTGGCTGCTGTCTCCCCGTCCTGCAAGGGTGTTTCATGAAGCACTGTACCACGCCAGTTATCCCAACTATGCATACCATTTCCGATATAACCATCCGGTTTCACATACTTTAAAATCAGCTTAAAATAAGGTAGTTCATAAATTTCATCCAGAAACCGTTTGTCTTCCTTTGAAATATCGCCTATAATCTCTTTTCTCAAACGATATTGAATTACTGGTCCTGCATTATTTAACAAAAATTCAATCGACTTATCTTTCATGTATNTTCCTCGTGAATGTAATAATNATTTTACAAAATAACAGTATAACANTTCCCTTTTCATCCGGTGTTGTAAAANGAGGACATAAACAGTTTTCAAAAGACATCTCAACTCCATTTTCATCAACACCTATTTCAATACCTGCATTCTGAACGGCTTCCCAACAANTACATACGATGCTATGTACTTCATCTTCCTTGNCATAAATCCAACAGGTTCCCAAACTCGATTTCGGGAAATCAAAATACTCAAACCCTTCCGGAACTTCTTCCTTAAACACTTTAATGATTTCTGCCACGATTCTTGGAGAATCAGGATGAAAGAGTTTTATGAGTTCGGCATTAGAAGGTTCCCAGTATGTCATTATTTCATGCAAATTTATGGCTTGCGAATCATACATGTTTTGTTCCCCCTTTTAATAACCGTTTGTTATTTTTTCATTTTATACAATTAACATTTATTATAGCGAAATACCGATGAAACAGCAACGTTGATTTGTGCTTTTTGACATTGCCTTATTTTANTTTCCGCAATAAAGCGCTTGATTATAACTTCCGTTTTTATCTGTCCTTTCTGTAAATCATAAAAGTAATCCAATCAGTTTACACAAATCATTCATACTGTGTTATATTGATTATGTGATTTTGTTTCCCTTATTTTTCCCATATATTCCCCAAAGCTGGTTGTATGAATNGNGCATCNTTTGCNNNCAACATCATGACATTGAGTGTTTTGTATCTNCTCTATGACAAAATTTGTANTTTCTTCAATGGGTTTTGTTCCATCAATTCNTATNATAGGACAANTTAAAGACTGTACCCATTCCTCCACAGTATTCTCTTCTCTGGATTTAACAAAATCAAAGAAACGTTTTTCCTGCTCATATAAATCTCCACCAGCTAACATTCTATTACCGAATTTCTGAAAAGAACGATTTTTAACACGTTGTATCCGAATATCCTTTGGAACGTCAATCAATACAACATACTGAAAAAAAGGAGAAATAGCTTCTCCATAATCCCCTTTTACAGAAGTAAAAACAAAGTTCTCATGTGCCTTAATCTCACTAAAAAGGAGTTTTTCAACCTCTTCACGAGTGCGCGGAGAGGCATAGATATAATTAGGGTCTGTCTTGGGAAAATATAGGTCTTCATTATCTATAAAATAAAAATGTAATTTCTCCGCAAGAGTTTTTCCCAGTGTACTCTTTCCAGCGCCATTTAAACCACACACAATAATTCCCGTTCCCATAAGTCTCTCCTCTAAATCCCGATTGAAAAATAGCCATCTAGCTATTTTTCAATCCAAACTTCTATGCCCGTTACCCGATAACCTGCCCGAGTCACAAGCTGCCGCAGTTCAAATTCATCTGTCTGCTCTCTGGTGTAAATCTCTGCAATATTCTTTTTCAGGTTCACCTTCGCATAAAGCCCATCCTTTTCATGGAAAGCATTTTCTATACGGGCTGCACAGTTCTTACAGGTCATGCCCTCTATAGTCAAAATATACTTGTGGTTGTAATGATTGATATCACCGTCAGCAAGCTTTCTTTTTTTTACCTCATCTCCACCCGTTCCGCAGCAGCCGTTTTTCAGCTTTTTCGTATAGCTTTTCACTGAAAAAAAGCTAATCACCAATATAATACCTATGATAATCGCTGTTCCCATTGTCGTCCTCCTATATTTCGTGCAACACATTTAACATATTTGCGACCTGCTCTATTTCCCGAGTTNGTTANNACTAATTATATNTTTATACTAATCTTNTTGCCCAANCATGTCANGCAGAAATTTGGTAACAGATTAACCATTTTCTTTGCCGCTTTTCCCTTTTCATATAATGTCTGCGACAGCGTACCAAACAGCTTCAAAAGGCATAATGACAGGCACCATTCTGACCGATTTTACATATTTTAAAGAGTAAACAAAGGGAGGCGGTGACTGATAGTTGCCGGAGGGCTTCAAATTATGTCTAAATTTGATATTGCACTGATTGGCGGAGACAGGCGTACCGCCTGTATGGCGCCCCTTTTGATGAAAAGGGGATATCGGGTCGCCTGCTATGGCACCCTGAAAATAGCAAATGAATATAGGACACATTCTTTTAAGGAGGCATTAGAAAACTCCTCCGTCATTGTGGGGGGGATTCCTTTTGAAAAAAACGGCTGTTTATATACAGAGCAGGATATTCCCGAAATCTCTCTCGCCGAGCTACAGCGCTGCCTGCGAAAACATCAAAAGGTATTCGGGGGCGTTATTCCCGAAAGCTTTAGACGACTTTGTGAAGAACGTGAAATTGACTGCTATGATTTTATGAAGGAGGAGCATCTTGCTATCTATAATGCCATTGCCACTGCCGAAGGGGCTATTTTGGAAGCGCTATCCCACAAGGACACTCAGCTCCATCAAAGCTCCGTGTTAGTGCTTGGTTACGGGAAATGCGGCAAGGTTCTTGCCGACAAATTAAAAGGACTGTCCGCCTGTGTAACCGTGACTTCCTCTGATGTGAAAGAACTTGCGCTTGCTTCTTCCTTAGGCTTTGCAACCCTTCCTCTTTCTCAGCTACAACAAAAAATCTGTTGTTTTGAATACCTGTTTAACACAATTCCTGCATGCATACTCACAGCACATTGTCTGGAAAGCATGAATAAGGATTCCGTTATTATCGATATCGCTTCCAATCGTATAGGCGTGGACTATGAATGTGCCAAGGCTCTTAAGCTTCAGGCTCTCTATTGTCCGGGTCTGCCGGGTAAATATGCAGGGCAGAGCTGTGCCACATATCTTGTGGATTATGTGACGGGAAAGCTGTAATAACTCTGGCGGCGCTGCAAAGGTTGCGGCATAAAGGATTAGAATGGAGGATTATTATGAATTTAAAAGGTAAAAAAATAGGGATTGCCCTCACGGGTTCCTTTTGTACCTTTGACAAAACGTTTATAGAACTACTAAAGCTTGTAGAAGAGGGGGCGGAAATCTTCCCTATCCTCTCACCCGCTTCCCAGACGATTACCAGCCGCTTTGGAAGTCCGGATGATTATTTAGTGAAACTGAAAGCAATTACCGGAAAAGAGCCTATTCTTTGCATCGAGGGCGCAGAGCCTATCGGACCTAAGGGTTATTTGGATATCCTTGCCATCCTGCCCTGCACGGGAAATACTGCGGCAAAGCTGGCAAACGGTATCACGGATACTCCCGTGCTGATGGCTGCAAAGGCGCATCT
>WFLY01000198.1 GCA_009177215.1 Bacillota bacterium | reverse complement strand
GTATATCCGTGTTCTTTTCTTAGTAAAACTATTTTTTTCCCAATTCTGTCAATATTCATATGCGCGATATCTCCTTTTTTGCTGCTTGCTATTGAATTGTTATCACTTTGCCTATCTTGCAAAGCAAATCCAAANTTNCCAGATTAANAGATNTNAGNCAAAGCCANCCCANTTTAGCAGGTNATTTTTTATAGTGCCTGTCAGCTTTATTTGAGAAACCAACAGTCCTTTTATAGACATACAATAACTTATAATAAGCCGACTGTAAATACACCTTAGTTTAAAAATTAAGATAAACAGTAAACCGCCAGTTGATTATAAACAATATACAAAACATTATTTGTCGTTTATCTATCATTGCAAAAAAAGTGATATTTTCACATACTTTGAAAAACAGAAATTAGTGTATTGCATCGTTGATAAATAGCTAAAAAACGGCATTAACACGGCAAGGAATGTGTACAGTCTGTTTGAATCCCGCATCCGGATTTACCGCCAGTCCATAGCCAGAAACGAAACCGAATATCTCAGGGTACAGCCGGATTCCCTGCAGGATGTAAAAGAAAACGAGGACCATGAGTTTGAGGTAAAAATTGTCATTTTGACATAAGAATCCCCCTTGCCATACACAGCTAAAGCCACATGAACCCTCTATACCGCCCCTTGTGCGGCGCCGTGATGCGAATCCCCAATTCGCCTCTGGAATCCGAGTTATTTTCTCCTGTATAAAACCGCCGTCAGCTTGTGATAAACTCCCGAAAAGCATCTGCTCTGTGCAAGCCATGTGCGAAGCGGTGCCAGAGTACACAATAGAACCGCCTTATATCGAAGCAGCTCTCCTTTTCCCATATAGAAAGCCGTTATTTTTTTATGCTCTTCCTTTGAGCGCTTCAGATTCTCCTTTGTTTCGGAAAATCCGCCGCCCTCATAATCAGCAACCGCCCTGTCCATATAAACCATTTTAGCGCCCGCCCTGTAATAGCACCAGAGGAAATGCTCATAATCTCCGCGAATCCTGTACCGGGTGTCATAAGACTTTTCCTTACAAAGAGCGGCCGCATAAATACAGGACTGGTGGCAGGGAACGTTCCGATAGCAGGTAAAACCCGTAATTTTCGGAGACGGCATAATCCATGAAGCTGTTTTTTCATTATAAATATTTCCATAGAGGATAAGCTTCTCCTTTTTAGGTTCCGCATCAATACGGTGTGCCGCCGCAGACAGTACATCGGTACCGTGAAACCTGTCTCCACAATTCAGGAAAATAATAAATTCACCCTTCGCATAGGCTACTGCCTGATTCATGGCATCATAAANTCCCGTNTCNTTCTCTATATAAAGACGAATCCTGTCATCCTTAAGCATTCCCTCTATAGAACCGTCCCTGCTGCCCCCATCCTTTACAATTACCTCTATGTCATTGTAATCCTGTGAAAAAATGCTTCCTAGTGTATCGTTCAGCTTTTCGCCCGCATTTAAGCANGACNCCAATAATAGAAAATTTNATGCTTGCTCCCATCTGTGCGCAGCGCTTTTTATCTTGTCCTCATTAAAATTTCTTTCGAGCTTATTGATTTCCGTTTACAGCACATTCTTCTGTCTTACCAGCATCACGAGGCTTCCCACTCCCAGTAACAGGAATATGATGCAGACCGGCCAGCTGATAAATCCTGTCACCACCACACCTGTGTAGGTCAGAATATATACTAAAACATTGGCTGCTACATGCATTAAGACCGGTATCTTGAAGTTACCGAAATATTCATAGGCATATGCCATAAGACAGCCCATGATAAANGCATAGAAGCCCTGTACGATATTGCCGTGATATACACCGAAAACAAAAGCGGAAATCAAAATGCCCAGCTTTACATTCCAGAACCGGCGCAGATAATTATAAACTACCCCGCGGAACAGAATTTCCTCCGCAACGGGTGTAATGACTCCGTAGCAGATAAGCCCCACTAACAGGGCTGCGGAATATTGATCTTCCGCAACAAGTCGGTACTCCTCCGATTTGCTTGTAAGCTGTATCAGCTCACAGAATAAATTGATTCCCAAGACAAAACCCACTGTAGCAGCGCCCAAAAGCACATAGTTCTGCGAGGGTTCACCCTTTAAATGGGTCAAATACATATCCTCGGCAGTTTTACCGATTACAAATTTAGCCGTTCCCGAAATCATAAGCGCCGCCACACTAAACGCAATTGCCGACACGATCGCAATACTGTTTCCCGTGAAAATCAGGCTTTCTCCACCATCCTGCGTAAGTACAAAGAAATTTCCTACTTTTTGGGGAAGCACATCGGCAAACATCGGAATCACCCCGAAAACAATATACTGTACCATCCTTCTCACTACAAAGAAAATCATAAAATTATAAAAAATCGCCCAAAGCTTCTGAAACATAGTGGGATTTTTTCNGGTNTCCTCAATGCCCCGCAACAGAAATTTCTGCAGCTCTTCCACCGTGCGCACAATATAATCTGCATGTGCCGTCCTAAGCTCCTCCATACTGCCGTAGCCGTAGGCAACTCCCACACTGTCCACATGCATTGCCTTAGCGCCCTCCACGTCAAATTTACGGTCGCCGATCATGTATACCTTATCCTTTTCCACGGGCTTGTCCTTAAAAAGCTGGCGCAGCGCCTCCTGAACCACCTCTTCCTTTTTTACCCTTGTACCGTCTAGTTCGCTGCCCACCACAGCCTCAAAATATTTATCAATATGGAAATGCTCCAATATCTTCCTCACAAACACTGTAGGCTTGCTGGACGCTACGGCAAGATGAAGCCCTTTCGCCTGCAATGTACGCAGCATCTGGGGGATTCCGTCATAAATCCTGTTCTCAAACAGACCTACCGTCTCAAAACGCTCCCGATATTTTTTTACCGCTGCTTCCGCCTGCTCATCGCTCATCTGATAAAAATCCCGAAAGCTGTCTTTTAAGGGCGGTCCGATAAACGACTCAAGCTTATCCGGATCAGGCTCGTCAATTCCAAAATCCTTAAGCGCATACTGAACGCAAGTGGTAATTCCCAGCTTGGGATCTGTCAGTGTTCCGTCCAAATCAAATAATAAATACTGCTTCATACAAAATTCCTCCATGACGGAGCGTTTTCCGCATAGGCACGCCGGCTCCGTCTCCCCCTAAAAGCTTCTCNGCTTATCGCTTCCGTCATCCNCCGTATTCTCAAAGCTGACAATGCGCACATCATAGCCCACGNTTTCATTAACCTGCACATGGACTGTATCACCTGCTTTCCTGCCAAGCAGCGCCTTTCCCAAAGGCGACTCATTGCTGATAAGCCCCTCCAAGGAATTGCCGCGCACGGTGGTCACTATCTTGTAGGTTTCAATCAAGCCGTCCTCCACAAACTCCACCTTGACAGTATTGTTGATTCCCACCTCGTCCTCTGCGGAATCCTCCGAAATCACCTTCGCGGTGCGGATCATCCTCTCCAGATAGCGAATCCTGCTCTCGTTCTGGTTCTTCACTTTTTTTGCCGCATGATATTCAAAATTCTCACTCAAATCCCCATGTGCTCTGGTTTCCTTAACCTCCTCAAGCGCCTTGGGCCGTACCACCAGCTTCCGGTACTCTATTTCTTCCTGCATTTTCTTAATATCGCTGGGCGTTAATTCATCATACACTTCTCTTTCCACCTTCTCCTGAAATTTTTCTGTGCCGATATATCCTGCCACGGCATGACACGTATCCTCCATGACCTGCTACAACACATATAGCCTGCTTACGCCTGTATTCCGTACACCACTGCCACTGCCAAAATAATCTGGATAATGGCAAACCGGAACACCGTCTGGGTATTTGACCAATCCCATACCTTTCGCACATGGTCATGAAGAGGCGTTCTCACATTCCTTAAAATGTGTATCTTTAAAAATCTCAATAAAAATACCTTTGCANGCCCAAGCCCGCCGTCCAACAGAAGAACCAAAGCCNCCGGAATATATAAAAACGGATATCCCGTCNTCAAGATGGCGATACTAATGAAAAGCCCCATGGCACGAGAACCCGCATCTCCCATCATCAGCCTGCTGGGCGTCGCATTATACCAAAGATATCCTAAAATGCACACTGCAAACAGCAGAATTAGAAAGGAAAAATTCTCCGGCTTACCTTTAATACGGTCAATCACATAGATTGTCATGATAGTGATAATCGCCAGTGTTCCGGAAAGTCCGTCCACACCGTCGGAACAATTGGTAACATTTACAGAGGTCCACACCAATATAATAGCCAGAAGCGCAAAAATCATCGGCTGCAAGGTAAACTGTATATCAAACAACGCAAGCTCCACCACATTGGGATTATATTTCAAAAAAGTGAGGGCAACCATTGCCGCCACGCACAAATCCAGAAAGCCCTTTTTATATTCTCCCCACGGTGTCTTTGAGGCATCGTCTAAATAGCCCGTCATCATGGAAATGACCAGCAGCATTAAATATATAATAATTTCCGGACTCAGAGGCGCAAATAAGAGTGCCGCAATCGTAAATGCAAATACAAAGATAATACCGGCTCCCCTCGGCTTTCCCGCCGACAGCTTCCCGTCATGGGCAAACTCCCGCCCACCATCCTTAGGCAGGTACGGGCTTAATTTTGCAGTGGCAAATACCGTCACCACAAAAGCAAACAAAATTNNTCCAAAAGCAAGNANAGAATTATTTCCTTCTGACATTAACGCATGTAACATTTTCAGTCCTCGCTATCCTANTTNAATNTTCTGTANCANTTCAGCCATGACTTNCGTCAAATAGTCGTGGCGTGCTTGCACGGCTAAGACTATTTGACGTAAGTCTATGCAGAAGGCTGAACCGTTACGATTTTCCACAGGCTTTTCCATTTTTACTATTGTACTCTATCCCACGCCAAATTACAAAGCTTTCTGTAAAAATATTGCTTCAATTATGCAAATTGGACTTTTTATAGGAAATATGATATTATGTGTACACTAACTCTAACTCACCGTTATGGAAAGGAAATTATCGCATTGAAAAATATGGACAACCCTCTCTTTAAAATTGATAACTCTCTTTTAAATAAATTTAAGCGTTTGCAGGGTACTGAAAATTATGTCTCCAGTTCTACAATACGCTTTTGGCTAAACGATGAACCCACGGCATTTACTACACATTGGCATCCCGATATAGAAATAGTCATTCCTTTGGAGAATATTTACACGGTAATCATAGACCGGACCAAGTATCTCCTTTCACCCGGCGATATTTTTTTGATTCTGTCCGGAGAACCCCATCAGCTCATTGCGCCTGAAAAAGGCTTACGTCTCATTTATTTGCTTGATTTTTCCATTTTGTCAAAAATAAGGGGATTTTCCTACATTTCTACTTATTTATGCCAGCCTGTGCTCATCAACCAAAGCACCTGTGACCCCATTTATAAGCAGGAATCTGCCCTAATTGCGGATTTATTTCGANATTATTNCAGCGAGGAAAGTCTGCGCGAATTTCCACTATATTCCAAGCTGATTATGTTCTTTTTCATATATGGGAATTACCGTCTTTCACAGGAAAACAATTTCGCCCCTTTTTCAACCAATTCGGAAAAGCAGAAATATCTGTTGGACAAATTNAATACTGTGTTTAACTATTTNGACGNACATTATGNCGAAGATATCACATTAGAACAGCTAGCAGCCATCGCCGGTTTTTCCAAGTTCCATTTCTCCCGATTGTTTAAGCAATATTCCGNGCAGAATTTTTATGAGTATCTCTGTTTCCGAAGAATTAAGGCGGCGGAGGCTCTATTGCTGCGTCCCGACATCTCCATCACAGAAATAGCGCTGCAATCCGGCTTCTCCAGTCTTTCAACCTTTAACAGAATGTTTAAAAAGCTGAAGAAATGCACTCCCTCCAAATATCGCAAGTTGTACATTTCCCAGCTTTCTCCTTTTTCANCCGACTCTAGTTACCGGCTTGAAACTGNAAAAATTCCATATCAAAGTGACTTCCCGGAAGGANANTAAGCTCCAATTTTCCTTTTCCCTGTATTTTCTNCACAGAAAACCTCTGTTCNGTATACTCTCCTGTGCCGTCACCNTTAAATTCAACCATTCNNTTTANCGTCNCCCCANNTTCCNNAGTAAAANGAAAATGAATGGNATTCCCCACAAGGGGCGTTCTCCCGCAAACCAGCACTTCTTCCGTTCCATCTGCGCCAAAATCCATATTTTCATACACAAGCGTAACATTATTTCCGATATTCTCTACTCTGTTACCGTTTTTTTCAAAACTGTCGCCATAAATATTTGTCGCTTCTCCTGCATATAGCTTTCCGAATGCCTTTTCAAAATATCGGAAACAAAAGCCTTTGATATGTGCCTTTGCCTTCAATACAAAAGCAATGGTGGCAACACCCTTGATACGCTCGGGAANCTTCNACGTCTNCTCCTGATAGGTATTCCACAGGGAGGGTTTTTGATAGATTACCCTATCTATCAGACGGCTTTTCTCATCGAAAGGTCTTCCCAGCCAGATATCAATGGGGTATTCATCTCCCGAAAGGGCAAATATAGGCATTGTGATTTCATCAGAGCCATATTCGCCAAAATCCACCTTTTCAAAAATCACGCCGCTGACTCCGTCTCTTGCAGTGGCAATTCCTTTTTCATTGCCGTTTCCAATCTCTCCCACGGTATCTGTATAAAGTCCTGCGCTTATCAATTCATAAGGATTCAAAAATGCCTGCCCTAAGCCCTCGGCACTACATTCTAGCTGGGAAATAATCGTCACATGCTCTCTATCCTTTCCCCACATGCAGCGCACACGAAAGGCGCCGTCTCCCCAAGCTGTCACTTTCGCCGTATGATGATTCCCTGTGTTTTCAATCTCTTCCACTTTGGCAAAACCCACATCTATACCGCTGTCGTTTACCGCCTTCCATACAAGCTCTTTACAGGAAGCATCTGCCGGATAGATGGCTGCATGAATGAGCAGTTCCCTTTTATCAGGGGTAATTGTAAGCTCTTCAGGAGCCGACAGCTCAACCTTGCGCACGGGAATCACACTGCCCATATCATTGCTCTTATGTCCGATATTCTTCTGTGCACAGACTTTACCTGACTCATTTTCCCCGTGTTCCGTTTTCCTAGTTTCCCGCCGGTCTGTATATAGCATACAATTATCCAAAAACGAGCTGGGCTCGGCTCCCACCGAAACCGTAGTCAATATCAATTTTTCAGGCGGCAAATGCTCTGCGCTCACCGTCACTTCAATCTCACCCGCCTCATGGGTGGTTCCGATTACCGCAAGCAGCTTGCCTGAAAACAGCTTACGTCTGGTTCCCTTGTAAGGGTCATAATCCGTGCTGTCGCCGTTATCCAAACCAAGCAGCCTTCCTGTACCCTTTACGCTCACATTCACATAGTCCGCTGCATTTTCCACCGGATTCCCTTCCTCGTCCAGCGTCCGGATGGTGAGGAAGCATAAATCCTTTTCGTCTGCCCTGAGAACTGTTTTATCCGCCGTCAGCAAAAGTCTCTTACTGTCCTTGAAGGAATGACGAGACTGCCTTGCAACCTCTTTTCCCCCTTCATCATATGCTACTGCCGTAATCGTTCCCGGCTCATAAGCAACCTGCCAGTCTCCCAAAAGCTTCTTCCCATGGACATGATCTATTTCCTGCCTGCCCATGGACCTGCCATTGACAAAAAGCTCCACATAAGGCGCATTGGTGCAAGCGCGTACATCAATGAGCTGCCCTTTGTTAAAATCCCAATAGGGGAATACATGAACCATAGGTTCCTTCTCCACATCCGTCCACTCTGCCTTAAAAATATAATAAGCATCCTTAGGAAAGCCTGCCGTATCTATTTGACCGAAATAAGAGTTCTTGGTGTGATAGGGGGTCGGTTCCCCGATATAATCAAAACCCGCCCACAGGAATTGCCCAAAGGCAAATTCTGCGTCTCTGTCGTCCGTGATACACTTCTCGATACTCCTTGCTCCCCAGCTTGTGGAGGAATTCCCCAATGCGGAACACTGTTCGTCTTCATCCGCCAAAATAGACTGCGCAAGCGGAAAATGATAGATACCTCTGCTCTGCACAATAGAAGCCGTCTCACTGCCGTAAATAATCCAGTCAGGATGCTCCTTGTGATGCTCATCATAATATTTTTCGGCATAATTATAGCCGGCAATCTTTACAATATCAGCACATTTTCTTGCATTCTCCCACGGCATATAATTAGAGCCAATGGTAATAAGTGCATTTTCCTTAGGGTCATGAGTACGAACAAACCCTATCAGCCTTCTGGTAAGCTCCTGCCCGTGCTCGTCTGCATGGGTATCGTAAATCTCATTTCCGATGGACCACAAAAACAGGCTGGGATGGTTACGGTCACGGCGAATCCAGCTTGCCACATCCCGTTCTGCCCATTCCTTGAAAAATCTTCCGTAGTCATAGGAGGTCTTGCAACGCTCCCACATATCAAAGGCTTCATTCATCACCAAAAAGCCCATTCTGTCAGCCAGCTCCATAAGCTCCGGCGCCGGCATGTTATGGCTTGTGCGAATGGCGTTTACTCCCATTCCCCTTAAAATACGGAACTTGCGCTCCATTGCCGCCTGACTGTATGCCGCACCCAGACAGCCAAAATCATGATGCTCGCCGACTCCGTGCACCTTTATGTTTTTACCGTTCAGGAAAAATCCCTTGTCCGGGTCAAACTCCATGGTTCGAAAGCCAACGGTAAGCTCCTGTCTGTCCAATGTCTTCCCTGTGCCGCTTAGCCGGGCTTGCGACTGTGCCGACGCTGCCCCGTCATCTATTCTCTTCCCGTCCTCTGTCTCATCCCCGTCAACCAGCTCCACCACAAACTCATAACATTCCGGATTTTCAAACTCTCACAGCTTGGGCTTATAAATGACTGCGCTTACGGAAAGCTTGGTAATTCTTCCTTCCACAGCCGCCTCATTGGCAAGGTTTGGCAGGTATCCACGGCATTCCTTTGCTTTTTCGCTGCAATACTGCCACCCCAAATCCCGAATCAAATTGCCGTCCTTCCACAGGGTAAAGTGACAACCCGTATTAACCGAAAAATCGCCCGCAACCTCCGCCTGGGCCTCCAACAGGAAGCTCTCCGGCTGATTTTCATAAGGCTTTATGGAGACATAGGTTCCGTCAAAGGGCAGATATACTCTCCCGCAGGTTTTTAACCATACATTACGGTAAATTCCCGCTCCCGAATACCAACGACTGTTGGGCGACTGAAAACGCACCTGTACCATCAATTCATTCTGTCCCTTGTGCAAAAAATCCGTTATGTCCATATCGAAGGTGGAATATCCGTATTTCCAGTCGCCTGCCTTCCGCCCGTTCACATAAACGGTGGAATCCATGTACACGCCGTCAAAACGCAGCTGCATACGTTCCTTTACAGGCGCCTCCTTCAGCTGTATATACTTGCGATACCATCCGCAGCTGTTCTCGTACAAATCCAAGGTGTTGTAAATCAGCCAGTCATGGGGAAGCTCTACCGGTTGAAACTCCCCGCTGCGTGCTTCCATATCCTGCCATGAAGCTTCGAGACGGGTCTTTAAAAAAGTCCAGTTATCCGTAAAAAGTGTAATAGTCTGCATACTATTCCTCCATTTAATAAATTACTCTTCCCTTTTCATCTGCAATACCGCTCTTGCGATAGAAATAGGAATTCACCTGATCTCTCCATTCTCTTGCATTGTAAAGCTGTCTGTTAAAACGCTCCCTTACCAACTGAAAGGTATCCTCAGACACTCTTCCCTCAAGACTCTCCCATGCTGCAATCATCTGCTCTACCTCTTCCACACCTTCAAAGTGACTGTCATATATATGTTGAATCAGCGATTTGCCCGACTTTAACATATAAGTATAAGGCACATGGTGGAAGAAAAGCAAAAGCTCCTCCGGACAGCTCTCCATATTATTATACATAGCGGCATTCGGCTCATAATATTGCCTTGCATAGCCCGTTCCCTTATCCGACCTATCCACACCGATTCCTAAGTGGTCTGCTCTGTGATAGGTTCCCCAGCGGGAATATTCGTAACCGTCCACACTGCACCCATAATGTTCATGGGGCGTTACCATCCAACCGATTCCAAGCGGNCTGGTATACNTTTCANAAGTGTCTCTGGAAGGAAGGAGAATCCTCTTNACAGTATNCACCACNTGACTATCTGTGGAANTGCTCATGCAAANNNNCTNNTNANCTATCTCCTCCGCAGTCAATGACATTGAGAACGCAAGTCGTCCAAAGCCGTAGAAGTTTGCTGCCGCCAAATCATTTCCCGTCCAGTTTTCATCATTACCCGTGTTACATACCGCTGCAATTCCTGCATTCTTGTTACCCATGGTTCTGCCGCTTATCACATCGGCAACAGTATCATTTTCCGGTGCGCAATAGGTACGGAAATCAAGCACCTCCTTAAACAGGGGAATCAGATAGCACACATCAATCTGATGACCGGTGTATTCCTGCGCCACCTGTACCTCCAGCATCTGGTTCGTCCTTTGAAGTCCTCCCAGAAGCGGGGAAATCGGCTCTCTGATTTGGAAATCCATTGGTCCGTTCTTAATCTGCAAAATCACGTTGTCATGATAGTCGCCGTCCATCTGAATAAAATTATCATAGCCGGCTCTTGCGCGGTCAGTTTTATAATCCCTCCAGTCCTGCGTACAGTTATATACAAAGCATCTCCAGATAATGATACCGTCATAGGGCTTTACTATGTCTGCAAGCATATTTGCGCCGTCTGCCTGAGTCCTTCCATAGGTGAAAGGACCGGGTCTTCCCTCGGAATCCGCCTTTACCAGAAAGCCTCCCAGATTGGGAATCCTGTGGAACACCTCCGCCATTTTGCCCTGCCACCACTCTATAACCTCAGGGTTCAGAGGATCTGCGCTATTCGGTCCTCCAAGCTCGATAGGGGCGGCAAAATTCAGGCTTAAGAAAAATTTGATACCGTAGCCCGCAAAAATCTCCGCCATTTCTGCTACCCTGTCAAAGTAGCGGTCCGCAATCAGATATGTAGCCGCATTCTTTACATTTACATTATTAATCACCACCGCGTTAATGCCGATGCTAGCCGCCATTCTGGCATAATCCACAGTCCGCTCATCCACAATCACCTGATTATCCTCAAAGAAAAAGGAATTGCCGGAATAGCCTCTCTCGATGCTGCCGTCCATATTATCCCAGTGATTGTACATTCTGAGCGGATTGTCGGGATTTATTAAAACAGAAATACCTGTCAAGTGACTTTCCATTGCAACCACACGCAAAATATGGAAAACACCATACAAAAGCCCCTTTTCATCCGCCGCGCTTAAGGTCAGAAGCCCTTCTTCTTCCTTCAGGCGATAACCCTCCGCCCTTATCTCCTCCGATAAACTCTTTTGGAGCAACAGTCCCCGTTCACACCGCGGCGTTTCACATTCCTCTGTCAAAACGTTTCTTCCCTTTTCGTCCTCAAACATCTGTACCCCCAGCATACCCCGGATACCTCTTTGAAGCTCTGCCAGTGCATTCTTTACCACTGCATTCTCTCTGTCAAAGCCCTGTAAAACCCCATTGCCGAAATAAACTGCATTCCCGCAATCCTTCTTAGGTTCATATTTCAGCCATAATTGCGTCCAATTTTTCTCCTGTGCCATTTCCACACCCNGCCTTTCCTCACCCATAATACTAATTTTGTTTCGCTTATGTAAGCGCTTACATTCATATTCCAAAAAAGAGTCCTCAGGTGAATTTTGTGCAGGAATCAATGGCGCCCACACGCTGCCAATTCACCCTCTATGGACTCTCATTTTAGGTTACAGTTCAGTCATTAATATTGTTTTTATGATAATTTCTTTGGAATGTTCAGGTCAAACTCCGTCACTCTGTTTCCTGTCAGCTTCTCGCTTCTGCTGTCAGGCGCCTGACCTCCGATATATACCTTTACGTCTCCCTCGGCAATCTGAAGCACACCGTCCTCGTCATAGAGACCGAATGCCTCCTTGGGCAAATGCAGGGATACCTGTGCGCTCTCCCCTGCCTTCAAGTGAAGCTTGCGGATTCCCTTCAGCTGCGCATTAGGGGTATTGTCTCTGCAAACCTTAACGTATACCTGAACAGTCTCACCGCCGGCAAGCTTGCCAGTATTAGTAACGGTTGCAGTCACATCAATACCATCCTCTCCTACCTGATTGCTGCTTGCGGAAACATTACTGTACGCAAATGTGGTATAGGAAAGCCCGTAACCAAACGGATATAACGCTTCACTCTGCATATAACGATAGGTTCTGCCCTTCATACTGTAATCGGTAAATTCCGGCAGCTCATCTGTGGAGCGATAAAAAGTAACAGGCAGCTTTCCTTCAGGATTCTTCTCACCAAAGATAATATCTGCAATTGCCTTTCCGCCCTGCGCACCGGGATACCAGCCCTGAATAATTGCAGGAATATGCTCATCAGCCCAGTTGACCGCCAAAGCGCTGCCTGCAAGCAAAACCAAAACAACAGGCTTACCGCTTGCGTAAATAGCCTCCAATACATGCTGCTGAAGCCCGGGCAGGTTTAAATTGGGCTTGTCACCGCTGGCAAACTCGTTGCCCTCGTCTCCCTCTTCACCTTCAAGTCCGGAATCCAGACCCATAACGGCAATAACAACATCACTCTCGTCACAGACACCCTTAACCTCGGAGAGACGGTCATCCTGCACGGCAAGATGCTGAGACTTGGGATGACACAGATGACATCCCTCGGAAGCCATCACACGCACATCGTCTCCCAAATATTCCTGTAAGCCCTCCAATACGGTCCAGTATCTGGATGCAGTACCCTCATAGTTGCCTACCAAGGCTCTTCTATTATTCGCATTTGGTCCAATTACACCCACAGTCTTTAGTTTACTCTTATCCAAAGGAAGAATATTGTTGTCATTCTTAAGCAGAACAATGCACTTCTCTGCCGCTTCTCTGTTCAATGCCTGCATAGGGGCGCTGTCTACTACGGAATAAGGAATCTTGTCGAAAGGATTCTCCTTCTTCTCATCGAACACGCCGAGCTTCATCCTTGTAGTGAACAGATTGACAAGCGCCTCGTCTATACGACTCTCCTCCACCTTGCCCTCTTCTACTGCCTGCTTTAAATAACGGAACAAATTACCGCAGTTCAAATCACAGCCGTTGTTCATAGCCATGGATACGGATTCTACAGGGGTATCCGTTACATGATGACCTTCGTGGAAATCCTTGATTGCCCAGCAGTCGCTTACCACATGACCCTTAAAGCCCCACTCGTCTCTTAAAGTATCCTTAAGCAGCGTCTTGCTTCCACAGCAGGGTTCACCGTTGGTACGATTGTAGGCGCCCATAACAGCCTCAACGCCCGCCTCCTGAACACATGCCTTAAATGCCGGAAGATAAGTTTCATACATATCCTGCTTGGTTGCCACCGCGTCAAAGCTGTGTCGGATATCCTCGGGACCGCTATGCACCGCAAAATGCTTTGCACATGCCGCCGATTTTAAATAATTCTCATCATGACCCTGCAAGCCCTCCACGAATCTCACACCCAAACGGGAGGTTAGATAAGGATCTTCGCCAAATGTCTCATGTCCACGACCCCATCTGGGATCACGGAATATATTTACATTGGGTGACCAGAAAGTCAGACCTTTATAAATGTCTGTATCATCCTTTGCCTGCTGCATATTAAACTTTGCACGACCCTCTGTAGAAATAGCATCCGCAACCTTTTCCACAAAATCCTCGTCAAAGGTTGCCGCCAAGCCGATGGACTGGGGAAATACAGTTGCAATACCGGCTCTTGCCACGCCGTGAGGCGCTTCGTTCCACCAATGGTATGCCTTAATTCCCAAGCGCTCTATTGCCGGCGCCCAGCTTAAGGTGTGTCCAACCTTTTCTCCCAGAGTCATCTGTGCT
>WFLY01000009.1 GCA_009177215.1 Bacillota bacterium | reverse complement strand
AAACGACTATTTTCCGGGAACAAAAAGCAAAAAAAGAGCCAAAACAGGCTTTATCATTTATCCATATTCTTTATAATGCTTTACCCATACACTATTTGGCGAAACCCCTATACTTTTCGGCAAAACCCCCGTACAATTTGGCGAAACTACCGGCTTTTGCCAAATTGTATAGGGTTTTGCCAGATTGTACGGGGGTTTTGCCAAAAGGTATCACTTTTGCCAAATCGTATGAGGTTTTGCCAAAAGGTTTCACTTACGCCAAATTGTATCCGACTTTCGCCAAAAGGTTTATACTTTTTGGCAAAAGAACCCCAGAACAGAAGTTCGCCCACTTCCAAATGTAAAAATGCCCCTAAAAACACAAGAAAATAATGTATCTTTCAGACCTATGTAGTGGAAGAAATGCCGTATTTACGGGCTTTCTGAGGTTTCCGCAACTTTATCCACCGGAAACTAAGACACCTTGACAAGATTCGACAATAATACCCATTTTTCAACAACATATTCAGACAAAATGTTATATCCTTCAGCTAAAAGCTACAATATCCTATTCATTTTTACCTTTTCCCGACATACTATTGCGGAAACCCCTGACTTTTGCCGGAAAGTATACTTTTGCCAAATTGTGTCAATCGCCATGTTATCAGCGGTATCAAAAATGCCCAAAAAGAGAGGCTCACCAGTCACTCCGGTGAACCCCTCCAAGCCTGAAAACCCTTGATTTCAAGCTATTTCTTTACACTTTTGCCAAATCGTTCAAAATTCCTATGGCATCAATTATTTATAGCTGCCTGTGCCGCTGCCAATCTTGCGATAGGCACGCGGAAAGGTGAACAGGATACATAATCCAAACCAATCTTATGGCAGAACTCTACGGAAGAAGGATCTCCGCCGTGCTCGCCACAGATACCTACATGAAGCTTAGGATTAACAGGCTTACCTAATTTGATTGACATCTCCATCAGCTTACCTACACCGGTCTGATCCAGTTTTGCAAAAGGATCGTTCTCAAAAATCTTGGTGTCATAGTAAGCATTCAGGAACTTACCAGCGTCGTCACGAGAGAAACCAAATGCCATCTGAGTCAAATCGTTAGTACCGAAGCAGAAGAAGTCAGCTTCCTTAGCGATTTCGTCAGCGGTCAATGCTGCTCTGGGGATTTCAATCATGGTACCAACTTCGTACTCAAGCGCAATACCTGACGCAGCGATTTCAGAGTCAGCAGTCTCAACAACTATCTTCTTAACGAACTTAAGCTCCTTAATCTCACATACCAAAGGAATCATGATTTCAGGCTTAACATTCCAATCGGGATGAGCTTTCTTTACATTGATTGCCGCACGGATAACAGCCTTGGTCTGCATCTTGGCAATTTCAGGATAGGTAACTGCAAGACGGCAGCCTCTGTGACCCATCATAGGGTTGAATTCGTGCAGGCTTGCGATAATATTCTTAATTGTCTCAACGGATTTACCCTGTGCCTTTGCAAGCTTCTCAATGTCAGCTTCCTCGGTAGGAACAAACTCATGAAGAGGAGGATCGAGGAAACGGATGGTAACAGGACATCCTTCAAGAGCCTCATACAGCTTCTCGAAATCTCCCTGCTGATAAGGAAGAATCTTATCAAGAGCTGCTTCTCTCTCTTCTACTGTATCGGAACAAATCATCTCGCGGAATGCTGCAATTCTGTCTTCCTCAAAGAACATATGCTCGGTACGGCAAAGACCGATACCTTCTGCCCCCAGCTCGCGAGCCTTTTTAGCGTCTTCAGGAGTATCCGCATTGGTGCGAACCTTCAGTGTTCTATACTTGTCCGCCCATGCCATTACTCTGCCGAACTCACCTGCGATGGTAGCATCAACAGTCTTGATAGCTCCGTCATAGATGTTACCTGTAGTACCGTCGATGGAGATAAAGTCTCCCTCGTGGAACTCCTTGCCGCCTAATGTGAACTTCTTATTCTCTTCATCCATAGCGATATCGCCGCAGCCGGATACACAGCAGGTACCCATACCACGGGCAACAACTGCCGCATGAGAAGTCATACCGCCGCGTACCGTCAGAATACCCTGAGCAGCCTTCATACCGGTGATATCTTCGGGAGAAGTCTCCAAACGAACCAGAACAACCTTTTCGCCTCTCGCGCCCCAAGCTTCGGCATCCTCTGCCGTAAACACAACCTTACCGCATGCGGCTCCGGGAGAAGCGCCGAGACCCTTGCCCATGGGGGTAGCAGCCTTAAGTGCGGCAGCGTCAAACTGAGGATGTAACAATGTATCAAGGTTACGAGGATCAATCATTGCAACTGCCTCTTCCTCGGTTCTCATACCCTCATCTACCAAATCACAAGCAATCTTCAAAGCTGCCTGTGCCGTTCTCTTACCGTTTCTGGTCTGCAGCATGTAAAGCTTGCCATGCTCAACGGTAAACTCCATGTCCTGCATATCTCTGTAATGATTCTCCAAGGTCTTGCATACATCATTAAACTGTGCAAATGCCTCAGGGAACTTGTCTGCCATCTCAGCAATCTTCATAGGTGTACGAACACCTGCAACTACGTCCTCACCCTGTGCGTTGGTAAGGAACTCACCAAACAGACCCTTAGCGCCTGTAGCGGGATCACGGGTAAATGCAACACCTGTACCGCAGTCATCACCCATGTTACCGAAAGCCATGGACTGTACGTTTACAGCGGTACCCCAAGAATAAGGGATATCGTTGTCACGACGGTATACATTAGCACGAGGATTGTCCCAAGAACGGAATACAGCCTTGATAGCGCCCATCAGCTGCTCCTTAGGATCGTTAGGGAAGTCTGTGCCAATCTTAGACTTGTACTCAGCCTTGAACTGATTAGCAAGCTCCTTCAAATCATCTGCGTCAAGCTCAACGTCCTGTGTAACGCCCTTCTTCTCCTTCATAGCATCGATAAGCTGCTCGAAATACTTCTTACCAACCTCCATAACTACGTCGGAATACATCTGGATAAATCTTCTGTAGCAATCCCAAGCCCAACGAGGATTGCCGGATTTCTCAGCAATAACATTTACTACGTCTTCATTCAGACCAAGATTTAAAATAGTATCCATCATACCGGGCATGGACGCTCTTGCACCGGAACGAACGGAAACCAGCAGAGGATTCTCCTTGTCACCGAATTTCTTTCCGGTAATTTCTTCCATCTTAGCAATGTACTCGTTAATCTGACCCTGAATCTCGTCGTTGATCTCACGACCGTCTTCATAGTACTGTGTACATGCCTCGGTTGTGATTGTAAAGCCCTGTGGTACGGGAAGACCGATATTGGTCATCTCTGCAAGGTTCGCACCCTTACCACCCAGAAGCTCACGCATGTTCGCGTTACCTTCTGTAAACAAATATACCCATTTCTTCATGCTTTTTGTCTCCCTTTTCTTAAATATTTTTTTGACAAAAACGTAAACCCCACCGACGGCTTTGAGTATTCAGTATTTCTAATACCCCATACTAAAGCTTTCGTTCCCAAATATTTTAACAATCTGCCAATGGAATATCAAGCCGAAATTGTCAAATATTTGACAGGCTTTCTATTTTCGTTCAATTTTACCAAAATTTTGCAGATTTATTGTTGCAATTTGTATAAGCTTCAAGAAACCTTTGCAGGCACAAAACTGTCGAAAATGAAAATATCAAAGTCCTTTCTAGCCGCCGCCAGCTCATCCTCACTTTTGATTGTCCATGCCGCTGCCGTATTGTGATAAATCTTACGGCAGATTTTACGGGAAAGCATCTTTGGATATTTGTGATTATATGCCACAAAATCAGGCTTTCCCAGACAATTCAACAATAAATTCTGCAGGACAAAACAAAGTAAGCCTTTTCCCTCGCCTTCCTTAATAAAGGCATCTGACAACTGCCCTCTCACCACATCCTTGCGCTTACGCCTGTACCACCAAACCGCCAAAGGATTAAATGACTCTATACAATACATACCGCCATAGTTGTGTAACAGCTTGTCTGCCGCCGAACACAGTGTCAAATCCACAGCTTCTATTTTCAATTCTACAATTAGCGGCACCCTGCCGGCAACCAGTTTCAAAACTTCTTCAAACAAAGGTATATGCTCCTTAGAATCACACAGCGTAAACTGACACAGCTCCTTATAGGTATAATCGCTGATTCTGCCCTCGGCACCGCAAATCCTTTTTAAGGTGGAGTCATGAAACACTACCGGAACCTTATCCTTGGAAAGCTGTATATCCAGCTCAATGCCAAAGCCTGCTTCTACGGCTTTTGTAAATGCTTTCATAGAATTTTCCGGCGCATCGCTTCNATTATCATGAAGCCCCCNGTGGGCGTAAAGCCATTTGCGGAACGGCGCAGTGTGCTTGGTGCTTGACATACGCGGCATAATAAGGAACAGATAAATTGCCACAATCAATGCCGCAGTCAAAAATGTCAAAAGAACGATAATCATAATCCTATTCATTCAATTAAATCCTNCCTCTANANCCTATCATNTATGACTTTACTCTNATTTAAANAATTCTTCAATCCTTTTAACCGCAATTTTTTTTAATATTTATAACTTTTTAAAATAAGTTTGTTCGTAACAGTTCACCCATGACTTACGCCAAATAGNCGTGGCGTGCTTACACGGCTAAGGCTATTTGACTTAAGTATATGCAGAGCGCCTTTAGAATGAAATAAAAGATGATCCGCTTTAGCGGCGTCAGATACGAAACATCTGCTTTTATGAATGCTGAAGGCTGAACTGTTACGTTTATTCCCACATAAAAAGCTTTTTTGCTTGCATTTTCCATAATTTTCTGTACAATAGGTAAAGATAGGTTTTTTCAAAAAACGAGACTAACAGCTACACAGAAAGGTTTTTAAAAATGATCAGTGCAAACAATGTAACCTTACGAATCGGCAAAAAGGCATTATTCGAGGACGTGAATATTAAATTTACGGAAGGCAACTGCTATGGCTTAATCGGCGCCAACGGCGCAGGCAAATCCACCTTCCTAAAGATTTTATCCGGAAAGCTTGAGACCACCAAAGGCGATGTCACCATTACTCCGGGTCAGCGTCTTTCCGTGCTGGAGCAGGACCATTTCAAATATGATGATTATATCGTTATGGACACGGTCATCATGGGAAACGAGCGTCTATATCAAATTATGAAGGAAAAGGACGCAATTTATGCAAAAGAAGATTTCAGTGACGAGGATGGTATCCGTGCCAGTGAACTGGAGGCGGAATTTGCGGAGATGGACGGATGGGAGGCAGAATCCAACGCGGCAATGCTCTTAAACGGACTTGGCATTGATACACAGTTCCACTACTCCCTTATGAAGGACTTGGACGGCAGCCTGAAGGTAAAGGTACTTCTTGCCAAGGCGCTATTTGGCAATCCCGACATTCTGCTATTAGATGAGCCTACCAACCACTTGGATTTGGATGCCATCGCATGGCTTGAGGACTTTTTGATTGACTTTGAAAATACGGTTATCGTGGTTTCCCACGACCGTTATTTCCTGAANAAGGTCTGCACCCACACCGCCGATATCGACTACGGCAAGATCCAGCTCTACGCCGGCAACTATGATTTCTGGTATGAATCCAGCCAGCTCNTNATCAAGCAGATGAAGGAAGCCAACAAGAAGAAAGAAGAAAAGATCAAGGAGCTGCAGGAATTTATCTCCCGCTTCTCCGCCAACGCCTCCAAGTCAAAGCAGGCGACCTCCAGAAAGCGTGCTCTGGAAAAAATTGAACTGGATGAAATCAAGCCCTCCAGCAGAAAATATCCTTATATTGACTTCCGCCCCGAGAGGGAAATCGGAAATGAGGTTCTCACTGTGGAGCATTTGAGCAAGACCGTAAACGGCGAAAAGATTTTGGACGATATTTCCTTTGTGGTGGGTCATGACGACAAAATTGCCTTTGTTGGCAGCAACGAGCTTGCAAAGACTACGCTTTTCCAGATACTGGTTGGAGAGCTGGAACCGGACGAGGGAAGCTGCAAATGGGGCGTTACCACCTCACAGGCTTATTTTCCTAAGGACAACACTGCCGAATTTGACAATGATTTGACTATTGTAGATTGGCTTACAGGCTACTCTCCCGTCAAGGACGTGACCTATGTGAGAGGATTCCTCGGACGTATGCTCTTTGCCGGCGAAGACGGCGTAAAGAAGGTAAAAGTACTCTCCGGAGGCGAAAAGGTTCGCTGCCTGCTCTCCAAGATGATGATAAGCGGCGCCAATTGCCTGATTCTTGACGAGCCTACCAACCATTTGGACATGGAATCCATCACCGCATTAAACAACGGCTTGATAAAATTCCCCGGCGTTGCATTGTTCTCCTGCCACGACCACCAATTTGTACAGACTACGGCAAACCGCATTATGGAAATTCTTCCGAACGGCACGCTTGTTGACAAAATCACTACCTATGACGAGTATCTGGCAAGTGATGAAATGGCAAGGAAGCGCACGGTCTTTACCGCCAATAAAGAGGACGACGATAATTAACCGAATCAGACGAAAGCCCGCCCATACGAGCGGGTTTTCTTGGCTCATTACCTACAGAAATAAGTTTTCAGAAAGGATTCTTGGAACCATGGTTGACCTACATGTACACTCCACCCGCTCCGACGGCACCTACACCCCAAGGGAGCTGGTAGACTATGCTATGGAAAAGGGGCTGGACGCCTTTGCATTAACGGATCACGATACCGTGGACGGCTTGGACGAGGCAATGGGGTATGCGGAAGCGCTTCGCAAAAATCAAGTGAACGATGTGCTGTCTGCCCCTTCTGCCGAAACGGACTCATCCGCTAAAACAGACTCACATACCGCACTCAGCTCATCCGCCGGAACCAACTCACACGCCACAGCCGACTCATCTTTTAAAAGCGGCTCAAGGCATATCCCCGAGGTGGTTCCCGGCATCGAATTTTCTACGGAATACCAGAGGCGGGATATTCACATTGTGGGACTGTATATCGACTACAAGAACAAAGATTTTACGCAGTATCTGCAAGACTTTATAGACTCCCGCACTCTCCGCAATCAAAAAATGTGTAAGCTGCTTGCAAATGCCGGTATTGATATCAGCTATGAGAGACTCTTAGAGGAATTTCCGAATTCTGTAATCACCAGAGCCCATTACGCCAAATATATGTTGAACCACGGCTATATCAAAAGCATCAAGGAAGCCTTTGAACGCTATGTAGGCGACAACTGCCCTTACTTTGTTCCAAGGGAAAAGGTAACTCCCGCTCAGGCAGTGGAGCTGATTTTAAATGCCGGCGGCATACCCATTTTGGCGCACCCTGTTCTTTACCGCATGTCAAACGCCCGTTTGGAGCTGCTTACAGCCAAGCTAAAGGAAGCAGGCTTAATGGGACTCGAAGCAATCTATTCCACCTACTNCGCCNCCGAGGAACGGCAGATCCGCNGGCTGGCAAAGAAATATAATCTCCTGATCAGCGGCGGCTCCGATTTCCACGGTTCCAACAAGCCCGGGCTTGACCTTGGAGTGGGATACGGGAAACTCTATGTTCCCAACCAGGTGCTTGATGATATCAAGGCTGCGCTGGCGAAGAGGCATTAAGGCGCCAGCCCAAAAAGACAGTTACCCAATACAGGTAACTGTCTTTCGTTTTCGCAATTTCTTACCCTTCCACAATCAAATATCTTCCGTCGCCCACATCAAACACTTCGTCCGCCTCCAGAATATCACTTCCTTCAGCCTCCTCCATGTCAATGCCCTCTTCCTCAAAAAATTTGATTACCTCGTCTGCAGAATTTACAACCACCGCCATGCAGTCCTCCAAAAATTCTTCAGCCTCCTCCGGCGTCTCGGCTACCTTCTGGGGAAATAACTGCAGCTGATTCTTCAAAAAACATTCCAGTACCGCTTCATCAAATTCATGCATATGGCAAACCTCCTTTCTTCTATAAATAATCTAAAAGCTGCATCGGTTTCTCTATTATAGCGTCCGCATGGTTTTCGGAAAGCTCTTTGTAATCACGGAAGCCCCAAAGCGCCCCGACAGTAAAGGCTCCGGCACTTTTTCCCGTCTTCATATCCGTGGAGGTATCACCCAAATACAATGTATCCTCCGCCACCAGTCCAAGCTTTTCCAAAATTAAAAAAACACCCTCAGGGCTTGGCTTGATTGCTACCTTATCCGTCTGCCCCAGAATCACATCAAAGTAATCCTTTCCAAACAGCGTTTCAATCACATTTATCGTCTCTGCATGGGGTTTGTTGGACAATACGGCAATTGCCGCTCCCTTCTCCTTCAGTGCGGCAAGCAACTCGCGAATTCCCGCATAAGGCTTTACCTCATACATACAATTTTCCTTGAAAATCTCCTTGTACCGCGCAAATGCCTCCTCAAAATACACAAGCTCCTTATCACCGCCTGCAATCAGTGCTCTCTTGATTAAATAAGCCGCTCCGTCGCCCACAAAATATTTATACTGCTCCACCGAAAACGGTCCGTAGCCATAGTCCTCCATAACCATATCTACACAATATTTCATACTATGAATGGAGTCGGAAAGCGTTCCGTCCAAATCAAAAATTACTGCCTTTCTCATGCCAATAACCTACTGTGCCTTTCTCAATCTGACGTCTTCCCCTAAAGCTCTGCCGACAGACTCTTTAATTCCTGATAAAGTCTGCCCACCGGCAGTCCTACCACGTTATTGTAATCTCCCACGATACCCCTGATATATCTGGCGCAAAACCCCTGAATACCGTATGCTCCCGCCTTATCCAAGGGGTCGAGGGTTGCCACATATTCCGAAATTTCTTGGTCAGTCATAGGATAAAATTCTACCTCAGTGGTTTCATAGAAAGTTTTAGCCTTTCCCTGACACATCAGCGTCACGCCGGTATACACCTGATGGGAACGCCCCTGAAGTTTTTTAAGCATAGAAACCGCCTCCTCCCTGTCATGAGGTTTTCCGAGGATTTGCCCTTCACAGGCTACAATGGTATCGGCGCCTATCACCACAAAAGGCTCCTTACTGCTCTCAGCCTGCAGCCTCTTTACCACCGCTTCCGCCTTTTGGGCGGAAAGCTGCTCTACCATCAGACAGGGAATATCCGTTGTCACCTTCTCCTCCACCTCGCTTACAAGCACCTGAAAATCCAACCCAATCTGTTCTAACAGCTCGCGTCTTCTGGGGGAGGCCGACGCCAATATTATTTTGCTTTTTTCCATAAATTATATTGTCCTTTTTCTGTCAATATACTATCCTTATACAAGCTATAACTCATATGTCCGCACAATTTGTTATTTCACTTGGCTAATCTCTGTGCTGAGTCTCCGGTATAAAGGTCCGACTGACTGCTGCCTGCTCCTCCTTCAGCCTTTTCGCTTTTTCCATGGCTTCCTTACAGAAGATATCCTGCGCAAGCACATGCTTTTTGCCTCTTCTGTCCACCTTGTCATAAGTGCCGTCAGGCTGCAGTATTNCCGCTTTCGCCGTANCAGCAAGCTGCACCTGCNATATATGGNGANGCTCTTCTTTCAGCTCNTGTNTATCCACCGGGAACNATATTTCCACTCTGCGCTCTAGATTTCTTGGCATCCAATCGGCACTGCCGCAATAGATTTCATAATGCTCATCATTTTCAAAGTAAAAAATACGGCTGTGCTCCAAAAAATTGCCTACAATTGAACGCACCGTAATATTCTCACTAACTCCGGGAATTCCTACCTTCAAACAACAGATACCCCGCACAATTAAATCAATCTTCACTCCCGCCGCACTTGCCTCATACAACGCCGCAATAATATCCTTGTCACACAGGGAATTCATTTTTGCAATAATATAAGCGGGTCTTCCCTCCTTGGCATACTTCTTTTCCCTGCCGATTAAATATAAAAACTTATCCTTCAGCCATAAGGGCGCCAATGTCAGCTTATTCCAGAATAAAGGTTCTGAATAGCCTGAAAGCATATTAAATACAGCCGTAGCGTCCTCACCTATGATCTCCGAACAGGTAAGTATTCCCACATCCGTATAAAGCTTTGCAGTGGCGTCATTGTAATTTCCGGTTCCCAGATGCACATAACGGCGAATACCGTCCTCCTCCCTGCGCACCACAAGGGTAATCTTACTGTGGGTCTTTAGCCCCACAAGACCATAAATCACATGGCATCCCGCCTTTTCCAGCATTCTCGCCCAGACAATATTGTTCTCCTCGTCAAAGCGCGCCTTAAGCTCCACAAGAACCGTGACCTGCTTGCCGTTTTCCGCAGCCTGAGCAAGTGCCGCAATAATGGGAGAATGGCCGCTTACACGGTAAAGGGTCTGCTTGATGGCAAGAACCTCAGGATCTCTCGCAGCCTGCCTGATAAATTCCACTACCGGCGTAAAAGTCTGATAAGGATGGTGCAGCAAAATATCACCCATTCGTATCTGCTCAAAAATGTCACAGCCTGCAGGAAGCTCCGGAACAGCCTGCGGTTCATATTTCGATGCCTTTAAGCTGTCAAAGCCCTCCAAACCATACATTTTCATAAGAACTGTCAAATCGAGGGGGCCGTCAATGTCATAGATATTCTGCTCCTCAATGGAAAGCTCCTTTTTCAGTATTTTAAGAAGGCGCTTATCCATGTCATCCTCAACCTCCAGCCGGATTGCCTCACCCCACTGGCGCTTCTTAATCTGCTTTTCGATTTCCTTCAAAAGGTCTGCTGCTTCATCCTCCTCAATAGTCAAATCCGCATTTCGCATAATGCGAAATGGATGGGCGCATACAATATCATAATTTAAGAACAGCTTCTGGATATTGCGCTCAATAATCTCCTCCAGCAAAATTACCTTTTTTATACCGTCTCCGGCAGGAAGCTCTACAATACGACTGAGCACGCTGGGTACCTGTACGGTGGCAAATTCCAGCTCTTCGGCATTTTTCTTTCTCACCATCGCGCCGATATTAAGTGTCTTGTTGCGAATCAACGGAAACGGTCTCGAGGAATCCACCGCCATCGGGGTCAACACTGGATACACATTATCCATAAAATAACTGTCAACATAGTCTGATTCCTCCTTGGATAACTGCTCATGCTGCTTAATGATATGCAGTCCGCTATGCTCCAAAAGAGGCAGCAGGGAACGATTATATGTGGAATACTGCATATCCACGAATTTGTGGATTGCCTCATGCAGAGCCTTCAGCTGCTCCGTGGGAGTCATGCCTGCAATATCAGGCTTTTCATAGCCTGCATTCACCATATCCTTGAGCGAAGCCACACGAATCATAAAAAATTCGTCCAGATTGGAAGCTGTGATACTTAAAAATTTCAGTCTTTCAAAAAGAGGAATGTTCTTATCCCTCGCCTCATTTAAAATTCTGTAATTAAATAACAGCCAGCTTAACTCCCTGTTAGTATAATATTTGGGATTGCGAAACTCTTTTTCTGCCATAATAGTCCTCATTTCTACACTGCTTTTAACGGCTCGGCCTGCCGAGACAATGCGCAGTGTAATAAATTTATTTTTAATACGAATCTCCTAGAAATTCTTTTTCTGCTTTAAAATCGGTTCTACACTGAATACCTCTTTAAAGAAATCCAAGCTGGATGCAAAAAAGCCCTTTTCCAAGGTAATATCTTCCATGGTATCCATCGTAAGTATCAATTCATTGTCCTGCAAAGCCGCCTTAAGCCCTTTCAGCTTCTGCTTATGNCTACGGTCTANGCTGTTTGCCAGCCGNAGCATGGCGGTCAGCTTTNCCACTATCAGATAATTNTCCNTATCTAAATNCATCACNCCTNCCTGTTGTTTGTAATANGCANATTTGCTNTGATTAAAACGAACTACATTTGCCACGATTGCTCTCTCCAAATGAGACAGCCCTATGATTTCCGTCGCCATAATAATGTTATAAGAGTTTTCTCCGATATTAACCTGACTGATATATTTACCGCAGTCATGGAGAATTGCAGCAATTTGCAGATAGAGCCGCTCTCTCTTGCCAAGACCGTGAATCTTTTTCATACTGTCAAAGATTGTCGTAGTAATTTTCTCCAAGGTTTCCGCCCGCTTCCTGCTTCCCATATAGCGCTTGCTGATATTCACCGAGCAGGCAATAATATCCTTCTCGAAATCATGCTCGCCCTGAAACATTTTAATCTTCTCCGCATATTCATAGGCAATACCATCGCATAAGGTCACCCCCGGCGCCCATACCTGTTTTGCTCCCATAAGCTCACCGATTCTGCGAAGCAGCACCGCACTGATCAATACAAGAGGCACCTTTTCCTCCGCAATATCCAAAGCAAGCGCCGCCTCCGTAGTGTTCTTACTGCGCAGAAGCTGCATCAAATCATCAAAATCTTCGGCATTCACGGTTGCCTTATGATACTCCTTGCCCGAACGCTTAAGCGCCCAGGGAGAAATATAATCGTCCACAATAATAATATTATGAATCTCCTTGTCCTTCAGATAAAGCTTTTTGTAGGTAGAAAGCTGCGCCGTGGCAAGCTCGTCAATCATCTGCTCCATTTGTGAGCTTTTGACATTCAAATGATGTAATATCTCCTGTACGCGCAGCACACCAAGCCGTAGGTTCTGGGTAGAAACCAAAGTGTCATTTTCAAACAGGGAAAGCTGGATACTGCCCCCGCCAATATNTACAATTGCCGTNTTTTCCTCAATGNTTTTCCGAAAGCTCTCTCCCTTTGAAGCAATTGATTTATAATCCAAAAAACGCTGCTCGGAATTGCTGAGTATTTCCATTTTAATACCCGTGCGCTGTGCAATCTGATCCTGAACAATGATGGTATTTTCCATTTCCCTTATGGCGCTGGTTCCGTAAGCGCGGTAAGACTCCACCTTATAAGAGCGCATCAGCTCCGAGAATTCTTTTAGAGTACGGCAAAGTTCATCCATTTTTTCATTGCTGATCCTGCCATATGCATAAGTATCACTGCCTAAATCCAGACGCTGCCTGACACAATCAATTTCCCGCATATTGTTTTTCCCGGAAAATTCAAAAATTTTCATGGAAAGCTCAAAGCTTCCCACATCAATAGCCGCAAAGGTTTTCACACTCATAAGTTACCTCATTTCTGCGCTGCTTTATGCGAGTGAAAGATTTTTTAAATCTTTCACTCTTATACCTCCCTGTCCGCCTTGAGCGGACATTAATTCAATATATGAAGGGAACTTTAAATTTTAGCGCTGATATAATCTATAAACTGCTGGGCACTTCTTCCAGAGAGTCCGCCATGGGCAAGCTCCCATTTGTTTGCCTCCAGCAAAAGCTCCTCCTCAGGCATGCTTACTCCCCCTCGCTCCGCCAAGGTCTTCACAATTGTCTGGAACTGCTTTTTATCCGGCGCCCCAAAATAAATGGTAACGCCAAAGCGATACACCAAAGAAAGCTTTTCCTGCACAGTGTCGCCGGTATGCATATCCTGCCGGATTTCTTCCTTATCGCTATAATTCTCACGAATCAGATGACGGCGGTTGGAGGTTGCGTAAATCAGGATATTTTCCGGCTTTTTCTCAAGTCCTCCTTCAATAACCGCCTTTAAATATTTATACTCTATCTCAAATTCCTCAAAGCTTAAATCGTCCATATAAATGATAAATTTATAGTTGCGGTTTTTAATCTGGCTAATCACCTCGTTCAAGTCCTGAAACTGGTGCTTGTATATCTCAATAATACGAAGCCCTCTGTCATAATATTCATTGGCAACCGCCTTAATACAGGAAGACTTACCCGTTCCCGCATCGCCAAACAGAAGACAGTTGTTTGCCTTCTTCCCCTGTACAAAAGCGTCCGTGTTGTCCGTCAGCTTTTTCTTGGGGATTTCATAACCCACCAAATCGTCAAGACGCACATGGGCGATATTCAAAATCGGTTCAATATGCACGCCCGTCTCGTCATGCGCCACGCGGAAGGACTTATGCAGTCCAAATTTCCCTACGCCGTACTCCTTGTAAAACTGGGTCAGCGTCTCCTTCATTTCCTCCGGCGTATGGTCGGCACAGAATTTTTCCGCCAGCTCACAGATGCGGGCACAGATACGGGTGTTGTAAACCTTACTCTCCTGCCTGCTGCTCTCATAATCCACAATCAGGGCAATCTCCGGCACCTGAAGCTTATCCGCCATGTCCGCAAAGTCATAGTCATAAAATTCCTTAAAAATCACAATATCATGCAATGCCGCGGCATTGATGCTCCCCTCTATTGCGCCGCGGATTTCACAACCGCAGCTATAGCTGTTTTCATTATTCACCAACAGATTCGCCAGATAACAGTGCCACAAATTACCGTGAAAACCATAACTGCCCGCAAGCTCAATCAAACCATGTATACAGTCATAGAACAAAGACGCCATATCTTCCTTATTATAATGTTCATCTTCATAATGTGACATCAGCCATGCCATATCATACAAAAGACTGCCGTCCTCAAAATTTCTATAAACAATCAATTCTTTTTCTCTCATAGCTATTCCTCTCCATGCCGCAGCTTTTGTGGCACCGCGATGCTGTCCGTTCTTCCGACCGCCCGCTTAATAATTTCCTAAAATTTTCATATTGCGCGCCTCGTCACGCAAACCCCTTAGCGCATTTTTCACGGCGCTGTCCGACAGATTTCCCTCAAACTCAATAAAGAAACGATATTCCCAGCTTCTGTCTTCAATAGGGCGGCTCTCTATTTTCGTCATGTTCAGGTTGTTATAAATAAAATGGGAAAGCATATGGTAGAGGGAGCCGCTCTCATGAGGCACCTCAAAGCAAATACTGATTTTTCCTGCGTCCTGCCTGAATATTTTCTGGTTGGTGACGATAATAAAGCGGGTGGAGTTATTGCCTGACTGATTCACACCCTTCTTTAACACCTCCAGACCGTATATTCCGGCGGCATGTTCACCGGCAATTGCCCCATGTGACTTATCCTTATCATCTGCCACCTTCTTAGCCGCAAAAGCATTATTCTGCATACTAATCTGCTGCCAGTCATGGTCCGCAAGATATTTGGCGCTCTGCATCAGGGACTGCGGATGGGAATATACCGTCTTAATATCGGAAATCTGCGCTCCCGGCACTCCCAGAAGACAATGCTCAATCCTGATAATCTGCTCGCCTACGATATAATTCTCAAATTCCACCAAAAGGTCATAAATCTCACTGACAATCCCCGCGGTGGAATTCTCAATGGGAAGTACCGCAAAATCCGCACTGCCCTCGTCTATGGCGCCCATGGCGTCTCTGAAGGTATCTACATGGAAGCTTTTGATCTCATCTCCGAAATATTGCAGCATTGCAGCCTGAGAAAAAGCGCCGTCAGCCCCCTGAAATACCACTCTCGCTTTCCCCGTATCCAGCTTGTCCACTCCGATAAAGGGAAGCTTTCCCTGACTGCCGTTTGCCGCTAAAAGCTGGTACTGCAGCTTCCTGCTCATGGACATAATCTGCTCAAACAGCTCCTCAACGCCATGGCTGTTAAATTCATTGTGGGTAAGGGATTTCACCTTTGCTAACTTCTCCTGCTCCCTCTGTCTGTCAAATACCTTTTTGCCTGCTCCTATTTTATACTCTGCCACCTGAGTGCAGATATCCATTCTTTTCTCATACAACTCCACTATTTTTGCATCGATAGTGTCGATTTGCTCTCGTAATTCCAATAAATCCATATTTCCTCACATTCTACTGTTCCCAGAACAAGGTGCCGTGAAAATTCATTCTGTCTCATTCAACCGGAAACAGACGCATGGCACGCATAAAATTTACAAAACGTTATCCTTGGAACAGTTCCATATTTTACATGTAATTATGTATTTATAAAATATATTATACCAAAATTCACTTGATAGCAAGTAGGAAGCGGGGTATACTTAAGATAGAAATGACAGTTTGGTCAGACAATTTATTTCCACGGACAAAATGTAATACCATTTTTGCACAACCGGGCTGCCATACATAAAAAAGAGAAGGGAATGTCCGGCAAAACGGACAAACGGGAAGAATTATGACTACCCATAAACGACTGAAAAATATTATTATAGGCATTGTTATTGTAATTATTATATTGGTTCTGGCAATTTTTATTTTTTTCTCCAAGCGTATTGCCATGAATCCTGCCGGCACTGTGGGCAACACCGCCGGGAACCTGAATAATGCGGGCTTGTTTTGCGAATACAACGGCTCCGTATATTTTTCCAACACTTACGACGGAGGCAGCCTCTATGCCATGACCCCCGGCGAAACCAATATCCGCAAGCTGAATTCCTCCAATGTCCGCAATATTCTGGCGGGTGGGAAATACCTGTACTACTTTCAGTTAGGTCCCGCAGGCGACGACAGCATGGAAAACGTGTTGACCATAAAATCATTTAACCGATGTAATTTGAGCGGCAAACATGCCACCGGATTGACCAGAGATATTGTTGTGACCGGACAGTTAGTGGATAATTATCTCTACCTTTTGACCTNCACATCAGACGNTNCTGCNTNTTATAAAATAAAAATTGATANTACCNACAANACTCNGCTTGCCAATNATCTGGTNAATCCCGNCTGTGCAGTAAACGGCAGAATTTATTACAACGGCACCCAAAGCGACCATTACCTTTATGCGCTGAATACCGCTGACGACACCTCCTCAGAAATCTGGAGGGGCAACATCTGGTATCCCATTGTGGAGGGCGATTATGTATATTACATGGATGTTGCCAATGATTACCGTCTCTGCCGCTACAGCTTTTCACAGGATATAATCGAGGTTCTCACCGAGGACAGGGCGGACTGTTTTAATGTGGGAAGCGGTTATATTTATTATCAAAAAAACGGCGCTTCACCGCAGCTAAAATGTATGCGCACGGACGGCACCGAGGTTAAGATTCTCGCCGAGGGCAATTACTGCAACATCAACATGACCTCACAATATGTGTATTTTCAGGAGTTTGGCGACGATATTTCCCTCTATCACAGCCCCTTGGGTTCCGAGGGCTACAGCAGCTTTCAGGGTGCCTTGGAGGCTGTTAAGTGAAAACATTAATTTACTCCCTTTTCGGAATTGTGTTCCTGCCGAAAAACAGCTTAAATATTCCAACGAAAATCATTATCAGTGGGCTATCGTATTGAAAGACAATGGGAACGAGCCGATTGGCGATATTGCCGTAGTAGATATGAAAGAAGATATTTCGATGGCACATATTGGTTATTGTATTGGAAGAATCTGGTGGCATAAAGGAATTACATCAGAAGCCTTAAAAGCTGTTATGGACTTTCTTTTTGATGTAGTAGATGTAAACAGAATTGAATCAAGACATGACCCAAGAAACCCTAATTCAGGTAAGGTCATGAAAAAATGTGNAATGAAGTATGAAGGAACTTTACATAGCTNTGATTGGAATAATCAAGGGATTTGTGATGCTTGCTATTATGCACTATTGAAATCAGAACGCTAAATTCCGGTTTTTACGCGTTTTCCATAAGCTTTCATAAACAAATTCCGATAAGGTGTTAAATTTTATATATATAATATTTATACAATCTCCGGACCTGTTGCAAATCCGGCTTCCATAGTAAACGCTTCACGGAACCCTGCCTGATAGCAGATATGCTCCGACGNANCTGCCCACTNNCAGCATATCGGGAAATTATNCACCTTGCAATATTCCACTACAAAGCTAAGCAGCTCGCTTGCATATCCTTTTCCCCGCTGTTCTTTTGCAGTAACAATGTAATGGCACGTTTTTTTGTTACATCAACTTCCCAAGGTTCACCGCTTGGAATTAGAATATCTGTTGCCACACGCTTGTTCCAGCCACTCAGAACACGAATATCAAGACGCTTCGAAACATTAATCCTATTCTCCGCTGTCAAAAGCATAACCCTGTGAGCATCCTCGGCCGTGTATGTATNACCATGGGCTTTTAAAATTTCGATATTGTTGCTGAAATAATCCTNTACAAANGGGTGATANATCGAAGCGCTAATGCCAAAACCTTTATAAAACTTTGTAATATCATCCAGAACCGCACCCAAGTCCGTGATTTTTTCAGGATAAATACAGGCGTGATTTCCGTCATAGGAGTCTTTATTATATTTGCTTCCCCATTCCCTGCGTGAAGATTTATCGGGCGGAATGTAAATAAGTCCGTCACCTGTATGGCTTCTGATTTCATCAATAAGCCATTTAGGAAGAACTTTTTCAGCATTGATATATGACATTGTTATCACCCCATATTAAATAGTAATCAGCAAACAGAGTGTAGCATATATCAATTTATAAGCGGCGATACCGCTCTGTACATAGCCGCTTACGTCATTGTATAAGCTACACAGAGCGTATAGGGTGAACAGTTCGCTTTTTTGATTGACATTGGCATAGCAATAACTCCTTTCGCATTAAAATTATGATATATTCTCTCACTGGTATTCTAGTATATTTTATTAAACCGTACAATACGCAAACAAAATCGGTTAATTCCGAATCTAAGTCGTTAACGCCGGTTTGTAATTCATTTTTATATGAGTTAAAACTTCGTATATTGGGTAAACCTATTATATCAAGAAAATATGGTGCCCCACAATTAACATTAATTATGTCTAACTGATTTTTTCGTACAATAAAATACAACAAAAAAATTGTTTGAAATACAGGTCAATCGCTTCTTCCTAATTATCATGATATCACAAACTTGATATTTACTCTTCTATGTGGTCGAGGCCCTGACTTAGAATCGTGACAATATGAGAATCTGCCGGCGCGTAAAAGATAGTTTTTCCCTCCCTGCGGTTCTTCACCAGATCCATTTGCTTCAGCAC
>WFLY01000140.1 GCA_009177215.1 Bacillota bacterium | reverse complement strand
TTCTGTCGTCCATGTGTCCTCTTTATCCTGCCCTGTTGGAGCATTTCATTCCTTTTCCAAATATTTGCTTATACATCAAGCTCCGCGTCCGTCGCATGGTCGTAAATAAACGCCTTGCGGGGCGGAACCTCAGTACCCATAAGCATTTCCGTGACCTCGGAAGCCATGCGGGCATCCTCAATCTCAACCTTCTTTAGCAGTCTTGCGTCAGGGTCAAGGGTAGTTTCCCAAAGCTGCTCGGCATCCATTTCACCCAGACCCTTATATCGCTGCAAAGTAAAAGAACCCTTGTGGGTTTTTCGATATTTTTCCAATGCCTTGTCATCATAGAGATACTCCTCCGCTCCCTTGGCAGGCATTGCCTTGTACAGGGGCGGCATGGCAATATAGACATGCCCCTCAAAGATAAGCTCCGGCATAAAACGGTAAAACAATGTCAAGAGCAGGGTGGAAATATGGNCGCCGTCCACANCTNCATCNGCCATAATGNTAATTNTGTNATAGNGCAGNTNGGAAATANCAAAATCATNGCCGTAANNCTCGGNAAAACCACAGCCAAAGGCATTGATCATGGTCTTAATCTCGGCATTGGCAAGAACCTTGTCTATACTTGCCTTTTCCACATTGAGAATCTTTCCGCGGATAGGCAGAATTGCCTGATACATACGGTTTCTTGCCGTCTTGGCGCTGCCTCCCGCAGAATCTCCTTCCACGATAAAAATTTCACATTTGGAAGGGTCCTTGGATTCGCAGTTGGCAAGCTTGCCATTGGAATCAAAGGAAAATTTCTGCTTGGTGAGCATGTTGGTTTTTGCCTTCTCCTCCGTCTTGCGGATTTTCGCCGCCTTTTCGGCACAGCCGATGATATTTTTCAATGTTTCAAGATTTCTGTCAAAAAAGCGTACAATCTCATCGCCTGTCACCTTGGAAACCACCTTTGCGGCATCCTGATTATCCAGCTTTGTCTTGGTCTGCCCCTCGAATCTGGGGTCAGGATGCTTGATAGAAACAACCGCCGTCATACCGTTGCGCACGTCGGCACCGGTAAAGTTGGCATCCTTCTCCTTTAATATGTTAAGCTCTCTTGCATAAGTGTTGATTACATTTGTAAACATAGTTTTAAAGCCGGTAAGATGCGTACCGCCTTCAGAGTTATAAATATTATTACAAAAACCGAGCACATTTTCATGGAATTCATTTACATATTGGAAAGCCACCTCAACAGAGATACCTTCGCTCTCACCCGAAAAATAAACCACATCATGAATCAATTCCTTGGATTTATTCATGTCCTTGATAAAGCCTACGATTCCCTCCGGTTCATGGAAGGTGACACGCTCCGGCTCTCCCTTTCGTTTATCCTCAAAAACGATAGTCAGCTGAGGATTTAAGTATGCGGTCTCATGAAGCCTGCTCTTTACNTNGTCTTCCTTAAAACGGGNCTTATCAAAAATTGTATCGTCCGNCAGAAAATTAATTATGGTACCTGTTTCCTTTGTCTTTCCTATAACGGGAAGCAGACCANCTATCAAATNAATTACCGGTTCNCNCCGCTCATATTTATCCTCATATATAAAACCGCCGTTTTTGACCCGTACAGTCAACCTTGTGGAAAGGGCATTTACCACAGAGGAACCTACACCGTGGAGACCGCCGCTTGTCTTATATGCGGAATTGTCAAATTTACCGCCCGCATGAAGTGTGGTAAAAACCAAGCGCTCTGCGCTGACTCCCTTCTCATGCATTCCCACCGGAATGCCTCGCCCGTTGTCCGTAACGGTTGCAGAGCCGTCCGCTTCAAGCGTTACTGTTATAGTATCACAATAACCCGCCAAATGCTCGTCCACTGAATTGTCCACAATTTCGTAAATCAGATGGTTCAAGCCCTTGGTGGACACGCTTCCGATATACATGCCGGGTCTCTTACGAACTGCCTCCAGGCCCTCTAATACGGTAATGCTGGNGNNTAGTCNCCGTANNNATTTGTCTTTGCCATTTTGAAAAACTCCTTTTTACTGTATTGCTGCCTGCTACGTTATTATTTCATCAATGGAAGCAGAATCAAAAGAACCGAGCGCTTTGTGATTTGTAAGCGCCTTAATGATTCTCCAACCAGTCCTGCTGTCTATGGCATTTTGGGGTAACACGGAACAAAAATTTTCTCATTATCGGCATAATATCTGTTCTATACTTCCAACCCCTGCTCATAGTTTAACAATTCTTTGGCGGACATTTCAATATCAATCCAGTAATCGCAATCACCATGTTGATTATGTCGTGATGGCTTTTACTGCTTATAAGCCCCCAAGACTCCGTAATACTTTGTGATAGTTCCCCAATCATCTATATACTTTCCTAAATCCTCCGGTGCATAACGGAGCAGATAATAATCCATATCATGGAGAATATAATAGATTTCTTTGATATATGTTACATTATGGGTTTCCTGCGCCAATTCCATATTTTCTATCAACGCATCAAAATCCGGTTTTAATACTTCTTCCTTTAAAGAATCTCTCATCTCACTCATAAGATTCTTAAAATTCTCCGCATCAAACCGGTTGTAAACTGTCACAGGCTCGCCATATTCCTTGGCATACTCCTGATAAGTAAGCCCTGTGGAGCCGTCATACTGTTGATCCTTTTTCAGCATGTAGCTTATAAGAATCTCTTGTTTTTGATCCACGTAATTCCAATATAAATCATCAGAATCCGAAAGGCGGTCAAACAGCCGGTCGTTTAAATAAGCATCCTCCNGCGTTAAATNTGCANCCTTANTATTCTCACACAGTCTGCTGATTTCCTCCTCCGACATTCCCGCCAGACAGGCGGCACGCATATCCAATACCTGTTCTTTGGATGGCGCCAAAATATCGGTTTTTGTTCCTCCTGCCGCGGCAGGGTTCCCTTCTTCTCCATTCTTGGAGCTTTCCTGTAAACTATCTTCGGTTCCGTTTCCGTCAAACTGCTGTACAGAACCTTGCTGTTCTTCCAAAAAATCACCGGTCTTACCGCAGCCGCCAAGGCAAATAATAAGCGCACTGACAGCCAATATCAATATCCGTTTTGTCATAATCTCTCCTTTGTGGGTATTTACGTCTTTACAGTGGCTGCACGGAATTGCTATACGGAAATCTTCTTACAGCAGGCAAAGGCAAGTGCACCCGGACCGATGTGGCAGGCAACGCTTAAGGAAAGCGGGTCAATATGAATGTCATAGCCCGGAAATTGAGCCAAAATCTCTTCCCTGTATGCCAAAGCCGCCTCCTCATTATTGGTATGGGCAATCTGCAGCCAAATACCCTTTTCCTCCGTCAAACCTCCGAAACGATTCATAATATCGTTTTTAATGGCATTTATCATAATTCCCCTGCCCTGCGCAGTGGTTCTTGCCTTGGCGAAGGCATCCAGTTTCTCACCCTGAATCTGCAATACGGGCTTCAAACGCAGCATAGTGCCGATAGCCGCAGCCGCGGGGGTGATTCTGCCTCCCTTTTTCAAATAATAAAGTGTGTCAAGCATAATATAAATGCTGCTGTTGAACTTATCTGCCTCCAAAAAATCCTTGATTTCCTTAGCGCTCATGCCCTTGGAGCACAAAAGCTTGGCATCCACAGCAGACTGGCGCTGTGTTACGGAAATACGCTGATTATTTACGACCTGTACTCTGCCATCGTAATCCTCAGCCAACATCATAGCGCTTTGACAGGAGCCGGACAGCCCGCTGCTCATGGGGATATGAACTATTTCGTCATAATCCTTCAAAAGCCCGTTCNATCAGGTTCATAACGGACTCCGGCGNTNGCTGGCTGGTTCCGATATTGGCGCCGCTTTCCAGCTTTTTATAAAATTCCTCCTGAGTCAGGTCGATATCCTCGAAATAAGTCTGTTCATCAATCATAAAAGGCATAGGCAATACAAAAATTCCCAACTCCTTTGCCCGTGCCTGTGTAATCCCGCTGTTGCTGTCTGTTACTATTGCAATATTTGCCATATCCGTTATAAACCATACCTTTCTGTTATTCCTGCAAGGGTCACATTACCAATGCGTTTTAGCGTATTTAGCTTTGTTGCGCTGCAAGTGACTGTATCACTATTTTACTTTCAGATAGTCCTAAAGTCAACACCGTTTCGCACGGCGGTCAAAAAGTGTTTTTTAAGAGCTGCATTTTCATCCGAAGAAAGCCCACTGTCCCTTGCAAGCAGCTTTTCCACAGCCTCGGACGCTTGTTTTAAAATATTAGCGTCCGTATAAATGTCGCCCATTTCAAAGGAAAAATCACCGCTTTGCCGGATGCCGAACAATTCACCCGGCCCTCGCAGCTTTAAATCCTCGGAAGCAATAAAGAAGCCGTCATTGGATTTATTCAGTATTTCCAGACGCTCCATGGTCTCTTTTTTCTCATTGGTGCTGACAAAAATACAATAACTCTNATACTCTCCTCTTCNNACGCGCCCTCTGAGCTGATGAANCTGGGCAAGTNCGAAACGTTCTGCATTTTCCACCANCNTTACCGNAGCATTGGGAACGTTGATACCTACTNCTATTACGGTCGTGGACACGAGCACNTCGATGTCCTTTGCGGCAAATGCCTCCATAATTTTATTTTTGTCGGCAGGACGCNTTTTCCCGTGGAGATACGCCACCTGAATATGGGGAGGAAGGGCTGCTTTCAGTTTTCCGGTATACTCCACAACATTTTCCACATCCTCAAGTTCACCTTCCTCTACCATGGGGCAGATTACATACGCCTGTCTGCCCTGCGCCACCTCCTTAGCAATAAATTCATATGCTTTAGGACGGTATGCTGTATTTACCACACAGTTTTTAATAGGAAGCCTGTTGGCGGGAAGCTCGTCTATCACGGAAATGTGTAAATCCCCGTATAAAATAATGGCAAGGGTACGGGGAATGGGCGTTGCACTCATAACCAGCACATGGGGGTTCTGCCCTTTTTGTGCCAAATGCTCTCTCTGGCGAACACCAAAGCGATGTTGCTCATCCGTCACCACCAAAGCAAGGGAACGGTACACTGCCTTTTCCTGAATCAGCGCATGGGTTCCTATAATCAAATTTGCTTCGCCGGAAGCAATTTTTTCGTAAACCTCCCTTTTCTCCTTTGTGGTCATTGAACCAACCAAAAGCACGGGNCGAAAAGCAAGATGATACGATTTTGTATAAGAAGAAANACTCTCAAAATGCTGCATGGCAAGAACCTCCGTAGGTGCCATCAGCGCNCCCTGATANCCGTTTGCCGCACACATAAGGAGCGCAAGCACTGCCACAATGGTTTTGCNGGAGCCTACGTCACCCTGAATCAGGCGATTCATACAAAATGAACTGCCACAGTCATTGCGAATCTCCTGCCATACCTTTTTTTGCCCTTTGGTAAGGGTAAACGGCAGCTGCTCCAAAAAACGAACCGTGTCCGCCGTCTCGAACATAGGATAACTGTTTAAAAGCTGTGCGCTCAGTTCTTTATTTTTGCGCAGAAGCAGCAAAAAAGAAAAAAATTCATCAAAAACAATTCGTCTTCTTGCATTCTGCATGGAAGTTTCATCCACGGGGAAATGAATGGAGCAAAGAGCTTCTTTCACAGGAGGCAGGTCATATTCCGACAATATTTGAGACGGGTAAAATTCCTCCTCAAATTCGTAAAAGGTAAGCGCCTGTTTCATTGCTTTCTGCACGGCTTGATTGGTAAGTCCCTTAGTCAGGGCATACCTTGGCTGTAAAGCGTGAGTCTGTTTTTGATAATCCTCCATGGAATAAATCTTTGGCTGCTCCATAATTTTAGCTGCGCCTCTCGTCTGTATTAATCCGCGGAAAATGTAGAATCCGCCCGGCTTTAACACCTTTTTTAGGAAAGGCATATTGAAAAATGTCAGCTGCATGGAGGCGGAAGAATCCCGTACTAGGACATTTAAAATCACAAGGCTGCGTACCTTTTTTTGGTTGGGAATTGCCGCAACCGAAGCGTATATGGCACAGATTTCCCCGGGAGCTGCCTCGCTTATGAGTACAGGCTCCTGAAAGCTTTCATAGGCTCGAGGATAGTGACTGACCAGATCGCCAACCGTGCGTACATTGATTTTTTCAAACAGCTTCTGAGACTTTTCACCAACGCCCTTTAAGTCTATAATGGGAGTACTGTCATTCATAAAAATCTCCAGTCCTTCGTATTGTCGTACAAAAATTGTGTTGTACCGAGTAACGAATCGTAAATTCAGAATGTAGCATTATTTGAAAAGAAGGAGACAAAACTGCCTCCTTCCACACATCATTATTGATACCGTAATATCATGGAATAACTTCCGTCCATTCACATAAAAATCGACAAGGTGTCATTCAACGGAAATTACATAATAATAAATGGGCTGACCGCCGTATTGAAGTTCCACATCACAGGAAGGATATGCCTTTTTCACACTTGCACAAAGAGCCTCGGCATCCTTCTCCTCCACATCACAGCCATAATAAATGCTGATAAGCTCTGAGGAATCATCCACCATTGCGGCAACCATTTCCTCTGTAATTCCTACCATATTCTGACCTGCACAAATAATTCCTTTATCGCCGATACCCATGTAATCGCCTTTTTTAATTTCCTTATCGTCGATTACCGTATCTCTTACCGCATAAGTCACCTGACCTGTTTTCACATTGCCGATTTCACGAAGCATTGTCTCTTCGTTTTCGTCAGCAGATAACTCCGGCACAAAGTTAATGACTGCCGTAATTCCCTGTGGAATCGTTTTTGTGGGAATTACAAGCAAATTCTTGTCAGTCATAAGCTCCGCCGCCTGATTAGCCGCCAGAACAATATTTTTATTGTTGGGCAGGATAAAAATAGTCTCCGCATTCACCTTATCCACTGCATCCAAAATATCAGCGGTACTGGGGTTCATGGTCTGACCGCCCTCAATAATATAATCCACGCCCAGACTCTTGAAAATCTCATTGATGCCATCGCCGACAGATACGGCAATAAAGCCTATTTCCTTAAGCGGTTGAGTATTTTTCTCAACGCCTCCCGCATTCACAGCTTCCGCTGCGTCTGCCGTGGCGGCTTCCTTCTCAGACATCCTGAAAAGCTTTTCCTGATGTTCAATACGCATGTTGTCAATCTTCATATTGGAAAGTGCACCATACTTCAATGCCTTTTGGATAGCAAGTCCCGGGTCATTGGTATGTACNTGNACCTTAACCACNTCNTCNTCCGCNACACANACNATAGAATCACCGATAGATTCCAGATAAGCCTTGAAATCCATTTCCATTTTTATATTAAAGGTTTTATTCAGCAGAATAATAAACTCAGTACAATAGCCAAACTTGATATCCGCTTCCGCCTGAGCCTCAAGGGAAGGACTCATGCCATAACCTCTCTTTGCAGCAGGTCTGTCCGCAGGAGTAACCGTCAAATCAATTTCTTTACCCAGAAAGGCATCAAAAGCACCGTTTAATACCTCTACAAGTCCCTGTCCGCCGGAATCCACAACGCCTGCCTGCTTTAAAACAGGCAGCATCTCAGGTGTCTGGCTGAGAACATATTTTGCATGTTCAATCACGGTGTCTAAAAATTCCTCCATATCTTCAACACCGTTTTCGCACAGCTCTCCTGCCTTGTCCGCAATTCCCTTTGCGACAGTGAGAATGGTGCCTTCCTTCGGCTTCATAACCGCTTTGTATGCAGTCTCTACCGCTTTTTCACATGCTGTAGACAAAATGGATACATCTAACTTTGCTTCAGCGCTCACCGCCTTGGTAAAGCCCCTAAACAGCTGGGATAAAATAACGCCCGAATTACCTCTTGCTCCTCTGAGAGAGCCGCCGGAAATCGCCTTACAGATGGCTTCCATGCCGGCGTTCTCGCCTAAGGCAGATACCTCTCTTGCTGCGGACATAATTGTCATTGTCATATTAGTACCGGTATCTCCATCGGGAACAGGGAAAACATTCAGCTCGTTAATCCATTCCTTTTTATTTTCAAGATTCTTTGCGCCGGCAAGGAACATCTTGGAAAGCAGCTTTGCATCTATTTGTTGTATGCCCACGGGTATATCCTCCTTAATCAATCACTCTCACACCATCTACAAAGATGTTGATTTTTTCTATTCCTATTCCGGTAAATTCTTCCACCTTGTATTTCACATTGCTGATAAGGTTATCTGCAACCGCAATAATGCTGACACCATATGCTACGATAACATGGAAATCCAGAATTAATTTATGATTATTGAGGGTTACATTGATACCCCTAGTGATGCTGTCCTTTTTTAAAAGACGTACTAGACCATCCTTGACATTGATGCCCGCCATTCCTACGATACCGAAGCATTCCACGGCAACACTGCCTGCATACTGGGCAATTACTTCATTGTCGATAATAATATTACCCATGTGGGTATTCATAGAAGAACCTTTCATTTTAGCTACCATACCTTTCCGTGACCGAAATAAAATAATTAGCTGTGAAGTCATTCTGCCCTACAGTCACTTGATTTAGTCAATTTTCATGCCGGGAAAAGCCTTTTTTCTATGAAGCCGGCCGCCGACATGTTATATCATAACAGTTTTTTACCAAAAACGAAATATAAAAATGAAAATTTTTGGCGCCAAGGGAACGAAACTCATTCCAGAAATTGGGGTAGCAT
>WFLY01000156.1 GCA_009177215.1 Bacillota bacterium | reverse complement strand
AAATATGGAAAAGGGTTTGATTGAGGTGGCGCCCCTTGCTTATATGAGAGGGCGTACTTTGGACAATGCCTATATTATTTTGGATGAGGCGCAGAATACCACTCCGGCGCAGATGAAGATGNTTTTGACCCGTATCGGCTTTGGCTCTANGGTTATTGTTACAGGAGACNCNTCNCAGAAGGATTTGCCGACAGGAGCAAAGTCCGGGCTGGACGTGGCTACAAGAGTANTGGGTAAAATAGACGGTNTTGNNTTTTGTAATNTTACCAGCAAGGATGTAGTGAGACATCCNCTGGTACAAAAGATTGTGAAGGCATATGATGATTNTGAGACAAGGGAAAAGAAGAGAAGCAGAGAAAAATACGGAAAGAGATAAACAAACAGAAAATCCTTAAGGAGGAAAAACTTTATTATGACTTTTTACGTTGAGAACGAGACGGAAACTGTTTTCCCATTCTCGGTAGAGGAGGTTACAGAGCAGGTTGCCGAGGCGGTTTTGGACGCGGAAAGCTGTCCTTATGAAGTACAAATCAATGTACTGCTTACGGATAACAAGACGATTCGTGACTTTAACAGGGATAACAGGGGCATTGACAGAGAGACGGATGTGCTTTCTTTTCCTAATATTGAGTTTGAAAAAGAAGGGGCTTTTGAGATTGCCGAGGAGGAAGTGGCTGACTGCTTTGACCCTGACAGCGGAGAGTTGATTTTGGGGGATATTATTATTTCCGTGGATAAAGTGAAGGAACAGGCGGAAAGCTATGGGCATAGTACAAAAAGAGAGTTTGCTTTTCTGGTGGCGCACAGTATGCTGCATTTGTGTGGCTATGACCATATGGAGGAGCAGGAAGCTAAGGTGATGGAAGGAAAACAGGAAGAGATACTTGCCTCGCTGGGGATTACAAGAGATTAGATTTTAATTATTATTTTGCAAAGAGACTGTGCCGATGGCTGAAACGCAGGCATTGGCATGAATATACATTGAGGAAAGTAATTCATGAATCAGGTTGAAGTAAAGAGACGACAGATAGGACTCTTTTCCTATATGATAGGAATTGTTACCATATGGCTGCTTTCCCGGCAGATAGGAGACGGCGGCGTGGCATATATTACCGTGTCAATAGAATGCTATGCGTTTTTATGGGTGCTGCTGGGGGGGAATGTCACAAGTGCGTTGGGAAGAATGCTGCGCAGCAAGAATGCCAAGGGGCAATATAAGAATGCCTCCGTAATGAAAAAGGATGTATTGATTTTTCAAGGCNTTTTGGGTNTGCTGGGAAGCATTANTTTTTATGCCTGTGCCNGNCTGATTGCAGAGAAGGTTTTTNGGATNNNCCANTGTGTTGTGGTTATTCAGATATTGGCGCCTATCTTNTTTCTGCGCTGTATTTCTTCTGTATTTCTGGGATANCTTCAGGGTGAGGGCACACAGCTTGCCGAAGCGGTGAGCTGTGTCTTAAGACAGGTGCTGATATTAGGCTTTGGTCTGTTATTCTGCGGGCTGCGTAAGGATTACGGAGAAAAAATAAGTAAGCTTCTTTTACAGGAACAGCTGACTTCTGCATATAGCAGCGCAGGCTTTGCTATAGCCATGAGCTTGGCGGAGGTTTTGATCATATTGTTTTTACTGGTGCTGTATAAGGGAAGCGGCAGTGCTTCCAAGAAACGCAGCACAGAAGGAATGAAAACCGTGGATTCTTTTGGGAAGACAATATACAGTCTGTACGCTCACATGGGTATTGATATTTTGGTGCAGCTGTTAAGCGTTTTTCCGCTTTTGGCAGGACTTATCTTTTATCAGAGAAGTTCATCGGATACTTTGCAGGCGGTAGAAGTGTACGGAGGATTTTTGGGGAAATATCTGTTGCTTTGCGGTTTGGCGGCGTTGCCTTTGTGTGCTCTGATATTGCCGATAACAGTAAAGACGGTGAGCTATGTGCGCAAGGAGGAGCAACGCTTTGCAAAAATGATTTTTCAGTCGGGAATGCATATCAGTGTGGTAAACGCTTTGCTGCCGGCGGCGCTTGTGAGCTGTTTGGCGGATCAGATAGCAGCCCTGTTTGGCGGGTCCTTTACGTCAGAGGCGGCAAATATGTTAAGAGGCGGCTCTTTTCTGATTGTTTTTACAACTATAAGTTTTTATTTTTCAAATATATTGATTTTTTGGGGAAAACGTTTTTTGGTTTTCGGAGCGCTTGGTTTATATAATATTTTATTTATTGTGTCGGTTACGCTGTTGCTGCGCACCGGAAATGCGGGTATAATGGCGCTGGTATATGGAGGCATTATATCCTGCTTTGCGTATGGTTTGATGACAGGCTTTTTGGTTTGCAGACAGCTTAGATGTGCACCGAGAATGCTGCTTGCATTGGCGGCACCTGTGGCATCTGCATGTATAGTAGGTCTGCTTTGCCTTTTGCTTGGCAAGACGCTTACTCCTCATTTGGGCAATGGCGTGGCAATTATTGTGTGTGTGGTCTTGGGAACTGCAATTTATTGGGCAATGCTGTTGCTGCTGCGCAATTTTAAGGAGCAGGAGCTTGATAATATACCGGGAGGACGTCTGATTCGTATTATAGGAGAAATGCTTAGGGTTTTCTAAAAATTGAATAAATTTAAAAAAATAGGCTGATACTGTATACAGCAGGAACTTTGGAAGACTGTGGGTACTTAAATCATTACATGAATGAGGAACAGTATGAAATTTGTAAAAGGTATCAGTTTATTTTTTATATATCCGCTTTGTATGCTGGGTATCGGCTTTTATTTCGGCGTGGAGGCAGTACATTTTTTTTATCCCGGACAGAGTGTTGAAATGACAGAAGAACAGACCATAGTGCGGCAGAACACAGGAAATGAAGTAGCCGGAGCGGATACCGGGAGATGGGATACCGGAGCGGGGGAGCAGGCGCAAAATCAGAAGCTTGTTGCAGACGGCGGTATGGAACATGGCAGCGGCGGATTTAACAATGCCGGATTTTCAGAAGACTACCGGAATGAGCAATATCCGGAGGAAGACGACCTTAACGCTGTGGAGGCTGTAAATGCGAATGAAACCTTGAATGCAGATACGGAGTATGTGCTTGAGGAGACAGATGTGCTGACCCAGTCGGTGGTAGTAACCGTGTCAGGACTGCCTGCAAAATATATCGGAATGAACAGACAGCAGTTTTTGAATGCGATGGAGCAGTATGAAGTGTCTCCTCCTTTAGTGGAGCTGGAGCGGGGATTTATCAGTCTGGAGGTGCTTTCCTTCTCAAAAGAGCGGGTGGTAGTGCAGATGAATTATCAGTATGTGCAGCCCAGCACAAGCTTTTATCTGGCAGTACAGGATAATGAGGTTGTTGTTCTTTTAGAGAATAAGAAAACAGTTTTTATTTATACGGGAATCAGGCTGGAGGAGCTGCCGGAGAACATTCAGACGGATATTATCCAGATGCGTTTTGTGGAGGATGAGGAAAAGCTCTATAATTTTCTGGAGGCATATTCCAGTTAACGAAAGATACGGTTAATGAAATATAGTTGTAGAAATTATATGGTAGGCATTGTATGCCTTGATATGGAGAAGTGGAATGAGAAAGTCGGTGGGAGTTATCGGTGGCGGAGCTGCCGGAATGATGGCGGCGATTACTGCGGCAAGGCAGGGGGCTTATGTTACTGTCTTAGAAAGAGGAGACCGTGTGGGCAGAAAGCTTTTGTCCACGGGAAACGGAAGGTGCAATCTGGGCAATCTGGCATTGGGCGCCGGACAATACTATGGAAGCAGTAAGGAGTGGATAGAGAGCGTATTAAGGCAATTTGATGTGGATGATACCATACAGTTTTTTCAGGGGCTGGGGCTGCTTATCAAAAATAAAAACGGTTATCTGTACCCTGCATGTGAGCAAGCGGCAGTGGTGCTTGACGTGCTTCGCATTGAGCTAAAGGCTTTGGGTGTAAGAATCGTTTACGATGCCAAGGTAAATCATATTAGTAGGGAGGATACCACGGGGAAGATACTTGTGAAGGCGAAAGAAGAAAGTTATTGTTTTGACAGCGTGGTGCTTGCNTGCNGAGGNNAAGNGGCGCCGAANACCGGTTCTGACGGAANCGGCTACNAGCTGGCTAAGCAACTGGGGCATAGGCTGGTTCCCACAGTTCCGGCGCTGGTTCAGCTAAAATGCAGCGAGCCGTATTTAAAGGCAGTTGCGGGAGTTCGTGCCGAGGCGGAAATATCGGTATTTTGTAAAGGTAAATGTGTGGCAAAGGAACGGGGCGAATTGCAGCTTACGGATTATGGCATTTCCGGTATTGTGGTTTTTCAAATCAGCAGAATTGTCAATTACATATTGAGGGAGCAGGATGAGACAGAGGTTGTGGTGGATCTTCTTCCTGACTACACGGAAGAAAATTTTGAACAGCTTTGCATAATTCGCAGCCTTTTAAAGGCGGAAAGAAGCGTGGAAGAATTTTTTACGGGGCTGCTGAACAAGAGGCTGATACAGTTATTTATCAAAATGGCGGGCTTAAAACCGGACACGCCTGTGGAGGACGCCGAAGAGAAGCAGTTAAAGCAGGTATATGAGCTTTGTAAGGTGTGGAAGCTGCATATTTCCGGAAGTAATACCTATGACAATGCACAAATCTGCGCAGGTGGTGTCGATACTGCAGAGATTACGGAAAATATGGAATCCAAGCGGATATCCGGAATTTATTTTGCTGGAGAGATTATGGACGTGGACGGAAAATGCGGGGGCTATAACCTGCAATGGGCGTGGAGCAGCGGTTATATTGCAGGTATTGCCGCAGCGGGCAATTCGGCTGTGGATTCAGGGGTGGGTTTTTTAGATGATACGAATTAATCAGGTGAAAATCAGATGTGAGCACACAAAGGAACNGCTCACAAGGAAGGTTGCGGAGCTTTTACATATTTCCATACAGGANATAGAAGAGCTTCTTATTGTAAGGCAGTCTATTGACGCCAGAAGGAAGCCGGAAATTTTCTACAGTTATACTGTAGAGGTCAGGGTCAGAGGGAATACGCTTGAAAAAGTGCTTGAAAATGCGCTGAAGCGTAAGGGAGGCAGGGAGCAGATCGGAAGAAGCGACAGGGTTATTTATAAATTTCCTGAGCCGGGAGACAAAAAGCAGCCTTACCGGACGGTGANCGNGGGCGCAGGACCGGNAGGACTGTTTTGNGCTTATTTTTTGGCGCTTCACGGCTATAAGCNCATACTTTTGGAGCGGGGAAAGGACGTGGATGTAAGAAGTGCCGATGTGGAGGAATTCTGGCAGACAGGAAAGCTTAAGCCCAATTCCAATGTACAGTTTGGGGAGGGCGGCGCAGGCACCTTTTCCGACGGCAAGCTGAATACTCTTGTGAAGGACAAGGACGGGCGGAACAGGGCAGTGCTGGAGACTTTTGTGAAATTCGGGGCAAAGGAAAGCATCCTCTATGATGCAAAGCCCCATATCGGAACGGACGTGCTTCGCAGCGTAGTAAAAAAGATGCGGGGGGAAATTCTTCGTCTGGGAGGAGAAGTGCGTTTTGACAGTCAGGTAACAGAGGTTGTGCTGGAGGAAAATAGAAACGGCTCGGGTATTCGTGAAGGTTCCGGCGGGAAGAGTGACGGGGAAAGAAAAAATGCGGAAAGCGGCGGTTTATTCTGCGGACAGGGAGAAAGGCAGGTTTGCGCCGTTGTAATTAACGGACATGAGGTTCTTGACTGCAGGCAGCTTGTGCTTGCCATCGGTCACAGCGCCAGAGACACTTTTTCCATGCTGTATGAAAAGCNTATTCCCATGGAGGCAAAATCCTTNGCCGTGGGGCTTAGGGTGGAACACCCTCAGGAAATGATTAACGAAAGCCAATATGGAAGAAAGGAGCCGGGAATTGTGGGAGCGGCATCCTATAAACNGACGGCTNAGGCGAAAAACGGCAGAAGNGTTTATTCCTTNTGNATGTGTCNGGGGGGCTATGTNGTGAACGCTTCCTCTGAGAAGGAGCGCCTTGCGGTAAACGGCATGAGCTACAGCGGAAGAGACGGCAAAAATGCCAACAGCGCCATTATCGTGTCGGTGACACCCGAAGATTACGGCTCTAAGCATCCCCTTGCGGGTATTGCCTTTCAAAGACAGTTAGAGGAGAAAGCATTTCGCCTTGCAGAGGGTAAAATTCCGGCACAGCGCTATGGAGAGTTCAAGGCTTGTGTGGAGGGGCATGGCGAGGCGGCTGTCGTTGAAGGCAGCTTTGCCCCCAGCTGTAAGGGAGCCTATGAATGGGCGGATGTAAGCGCTATTTTGCCGGGGGAATGTAATCAGGCGTTTGTGGAGGGAATGGAAACATTTGGGCAGCAGATAAAAGGCTTTAACCGCCCTGACGCCATTCTTATTGGAGTGGAGAGCAGAACCTCCTCGCCGGTGCGGATACACAGGGAGAAGAATATGCAGTCTTTGGTATCGGGTCTTTATCCTTGCGGAGAAGGCGCAGGCTATGCGGGGGGTATCACCTCGGCGGCAATGGACGGCATCAGGGTTGCTGAGGCAATTGCCCAAGAATTTGCGCCATTTCATTGACGAGGCAGATTAAATACAGTAAAATATAGAAATCGAACAAAAAAGCGGGTTCAGATTAAATACGGCATGAGTACGCGGCATGCAGATAGGCTAAAGCAGTGAATTCTTTAAGAGAACAAATCAAGGATAAGAAACGTATTGTAGTAAAGATTNNTTCNTCCTCCTTGCAGCATAGGGAGACAGGANATTNAGATTATANNCNTCNGGAAAAGCNGGTGAGNGAGCTTTGNGATATCCGCAATCAGGATAAAGAAGTGATTCTTGTAACCTCCGGAGCCATTGCAGCGGGGAAAAAGGCTGTTCNCCTGAAAGAAATCGAGGGTAAGACTCAAGCGGAAACTATTGCCGTCAAGCAAGCCTGCTCCGCTATCGGACAGGCGAGGCTGATGATGACATATCAGAAGCTTTTTGCGGAATACAATCAAGTGGCGGCGCAGATATTGATGACAAAAAATACAATTGTGGACAATTTGAACCGTTATAATGCGCATAATACCTTTTCGGAGCTATTGAAGCTGGGGGTAATCCCCATTGTAAATGAGAATGATACGGTAGCTACTTATGAAATTGAGATTGGCGATAACGATACGCTCTCGGCAATTGTAGCGGCTTTGACAGAAGCCGACCTGTTGATTCTCTTGTCGGACATAGACGGTTTGTTTACCGATGACCCGAGAAAAAATCATGACGCTAAATTTATCGAGCAGGTAGACGAGCTGACGGATGAGCTGATGGATATGGGCAAGGCGACAACCGGAAGCAAGGTGGGTACCGGCGGTATGAATACTAAGCTGATCGCCGCAAAGATAGCCACCAGCACAGGTGTGGATATGGTGATAGCCAACAGCAGGGATATCGGTATTTTACATAGGATTCTGGACGGAAAGAAAGAGGGAACGCTGTTTGTGGCAAAAAAGGACGACGGCTTTGATCTGCCGGCGTTTGTGGATAATCTGCATAAAATTTAATATGAGACTGCCCTTAATAGGGTGGTGGGAAAGCCAAAATATAGAAAATATGCAGGTCAATAGTTAAATAAAGGCAGGAACAGGCTATGAATATGGAGGAGAGAATCCGCCGCATCAACGAATTATATCATAAATCGCAGGCGGAAGGGCTTACGGAGGCGGAAAAGCAGGAGCAGGCAGCTTTGCGCAGGGAATACGTAGAAAACGTGCGCGCCAACCTAAAGGTGCAGCTGGACGGTATCAGTATTGAAAGACCGGACGGCAGTATCGAGAAGCTGAGCAAAAAGAAAAATAGATGACAACGACAGGAAAACAAACAGGTGAGATTTTGAAAGGCGAAAAGTCAGCGCTGCGAAGAAGGGTGCTTGCGTCAAGAGACGCTTTGACACAAGAGGAGCGCAGGAAAGCGGCTTTTCTTTTGACAGAGCGGATTTTAGGGCATCAGTGGTTCTATTTATCAGAGGTGGTCTTAGGCTTTGTGAGCTATGGAAGCGAAATAGACACTAGAGAGATTTTGGAGGAAGCTTTAAAAAAAGATAAAAAGCTCTATGTTCCCAAGGTACAAGGGGAGGATATGATATTTTACCGTATCTTCTCATTAAATGAGCTGACGGAGGGCTATAAGGGAATTTTGGAGCCTGTGGGTAATACGGAGATTTTTCGTTACGAAGAGCAGGCTGCGTGCCGGATGTTAATGCTGATTCCGGGGGCTGTGTTTGACAGTCAGCGTAATCGAATCGGCTACGGAAAAGGCTTTTACGATAAGTACCTGTCGGACAAGGAAGCCTTGCAGCTTCGAACCATTGCAGTGGGCTTTAGGTGTCAGTTGCTTAAGAGTATCCCAGCCGGAGCGGAGGACATAAAGCCCTATCAGGTGATATGTGTGTAAGTTATTGCGGCGGGGCGGAACCGGAGTATTGAGGAAACAGCGGTAAACAGCCACAGGAAGCAGATTTAGGAAATAGACATAGGATTTAGGCGCGGTTACGGCGGCGCGGAAAAGAGGGAGTATGACAGATTTACAGGCAATGGGAATAAGAGCGGTTGCCGCTAAATATTTATTGCAGAAGACGGATACGGATACCAAAAACAAAGCGCTTCTTTGCGCCGCGGCACGGCTCTTGGAGTGTCAGGGTGAGCTTTTGGAGGCAAACGCAAGGGATATTGAAAACGGAGAGAAAAACGGAATGCATTCCGGCTTGCTGGATAGGCTTCGTCTGACCGCCGATAGAATTGAAGCAATGGCGGAGGGCTTACGTCAGATAGTAAAGCTGCCGGATTATGTGGGAGAGGTTATAGAGCAGTTTGAGCGTCCCAATGGTCTTATGATCGAAAAAAGGAGAGTACCATTGGGAGTAATCGGTATTATTTATGAATCCCGCCCAAATGTAACGTCTGATGCCTTCGGACTTTGCTTTAAGACGGGCAACGCTGTTATTTTGAAGGGAGGCAGCGACGCCATTTTTTCCAATATGGCGATTGTCAAGGTGCTTCGCAGTGCATTGAAGGAAAGTGGTGTGACGGAGGATGCTATTCAGCTGATAAAGGATACGGACAGAAGCGTGACGGCGGCGTTCATGAAACTGAACGAGTATGTGGATGTGCTGATTCCCAGAGGAGGAGCGGGACTGATACGCAGTGTGGTGGAAAACAGTACGGTTCCCGTAATTGAGACCGGAACCGGAAACTGTCACGTCTATGTGGATAAGGAGGCGGATTTAGACACTGCCGTAAGGATTATTTTCAATGCAAAGACACAGCGCATTGGCGTCTGCAATGCCTGTGAATCGCTGGTGATTCACAGGGATATAAGGGAAGAGTTTCTGCCTAAGCTTGCCGAAGCGTTTCGCACAAAAAATGTAGAAATGCGGGGCGATGAGGAAATCAGGCAGGTTTTGCAGGATTGTGTTCCCGCCTCCGAGGAGGATTACAGTAAGGAATATCTGGATTATATTATTTCCATGAAAACCGTTGGCAGTGTGGATGAGGCAATTGCCCACATCAACAAGTATAATACCAAGCATTCTGATTGCATTGTCACGGAGAATAANGAGACGGCGGAACAATTCCTGCGGGAGGTTGACGCGNCGNGCGTATNNGTAAATGCCTCCACACGTTTTACNGATGGCTTTGAATTTGGTTTCGGAGCGGAAATTGGCATAAGTACCCAGAAATTACACGCCAGAGGGCCCATGGGCTTAAAGGAGCTGACCTCCTACAAATACACCATACGGGGCAACGGACAGGTTCGGGGTTAATTATGAGACGGCGCAGAAATGAGGAGGGAATCTATGAAAGAAATAAACGGAAGTATTTGGCATACAATGAGCACTCAGAGGGTAACGCCCACAGATTTTATCTGTGTCATTGAAATATCGAAGGGAAGCAAAAATAAATATGAGCTGGATAAGGAGACGGGATTTTTGATTTTAGACCGTATTTTACATACCTCCACCCATTATCCCGCTAATTATGGCTTTATCCCTCGTACTTATGGTGACGATGGTGACCCGTTGGATGTACTTCTTCTTTGTTCGGAGCCGGTGCAGCCCCTTACCTTGGTGCGGGCCTATCCCATCGGTGTGATTTCCATGTTGGACAACGGTAAGAATGATGAAAAGATTATTGCCGTTCCCTTTAATGACCCTAACTATAACTGCTACAAGGATATTACGGAGCTGCCTCCTCATTTAGTGAACGAGATGGAGCATTTCTTTACCGTATATAAGGCGTTGGAAAATAAGACTACGGCAGTAAACGAAAAGGGGAACCGTGAGGAAGCAATAGAGGTTATCAGGAAATGTCTTGATAACTATGTGGATACCTTTATTAAGAGCTGGTAAGGTAAGAGAGTAGTTATATTTCATAAACGTATGGAAAGCAGGTATTTGCATGAGCAGTATGAGAGGTATTGACACACCGGTAAGGCAGCGCCGCAGAAGGGTTTTTAAAGAGGTGGCGAATCTTGCATATCATTCCACTAATCTAAAGGACGATATGGAGGCACTGCCTTATCAGATAGTAGATTATGAAGAATCGGTTTATTGGGAGAGCGTGTATCGTGACAGGGCGATTATCAGAGAGCGTATCCGCCTTGCTATGGGCATGAGCTTAAGACCGGAGAACAGAGAACGACCGGGTCATCTGACACAGGGGCTAGAGGAGAGCAATATTGACGAAAAATATTATGAGCCGCCTCTTATGCAGGTAATCCCTTCCGCCTGTAACGCCTGTCCTGAGAATTGTTATGAGATTACCAGCTCCTGTATGGGCTGTGTGGCGCATCCCTGTCAGGCGGTCTGTCCGAGGGATGCAATCACTATGGTTAACGGTAAATCCATAATCGATCAGGAAAAATGTATTAAGTGCGGGCGCTGTAAACAGGTCTGTCCTTATGACGCAATTTGTCACAAGGAGAGACCCTGCAAGGCGGCATGTGGCATCAATGCCATCAAGTCCGACAAGGTAGGGCGTGCCGTGATTGACAATGATATGTGTGTGTCCTGCGGACAATGCATGGTGAGTTGTCCATTTGGCGCCATTGCCGATAAATCCCAGATTTTTCAGCTTATCCGCGCCATGCAGTCAGGCAGGAAGATTATTGCGCAGGTGGCGCCGGCCTTTGTAGGACAGTTTGGCCCTAAGGTGACACCGGATATGTTCAAGACGGCGCTTAAGGAGCTGGGCTTTGCGGATGTGTATGAGACGGCAATCGGCGCCGATATGGGCTGTATGGCAGAGGCGGAGCATTATGTGAAGGAGGTCGCTAGCGGTAATCAGGCATTTGCCCTGACCTCCTGCTGTCCTTCATGGTCCATGATGGCAAAGACATTGTTCCCTGAGACTATTGATAAAATCAGCAATGAGCTGACCCCTATGGTGGCAACTGCAAGAGTGATTAAAAAGGAGCATCCCGATGCGTCGGTAGTGTTTATCGGACCCTGTGCTTCCAAGAAGCTGGAGGCGAGCCGTAGGACGGTGCGCTCGGACGTGGATTTTGTCATTACCTTCGAGGAGCTTACAGGAATGTTTGAGGCAAGGGGGATTCTGTTAGAGGAAATCAAGGCAATGGACGAGATGCAGGACGCAACCGGCGCAGGGCGGGGCTACGGTGTCGCAGGCGGCGTTGCAAGCGCTATTGAACAGTGTATTAATGAGTATTATCCCTGTACGGAGGTATATATTGAACATGCGGAAAGCCTTGCCGAATGTAGGAAAATATTGCTGCTTGCCAAGAGCGGCAGGATGAACGGCTGTCTGATAGAGGGAATGGCGTGCCCCGGCGGCTGTGTCGCGGGAGCCGGAACCAACATAGCCGTATCTTTGGCTGCAAAGGAACTGGAGAAGTTCAAACAGTCGGCTCCCAAGGCGGTTCCCGACGAAGACTGCGGACAGGATTGTGTTCTGGAATGACCAGCATGAAATTTACATTGCAGATTTTGTGAAAAGAAGATAAAATAGGTAAATATGGCAGAAGCTGCCGGAAGAGTTTTCTAAACACCCCAAAGCAGAAAAGCAAAGGGCAAAAAACCAGCATTAAGAAAGGAAAAATAACTAGCTATGACAAAGATAAGGACACGGTACGCACCCAGCCCCACCGGTAAAATGCATGTAGGCAACCTGCGTTCCGCATTATATGAGTTTTTGATTGCCAAGCATGAGGGAGGAGACTTTATGCTGCGCATTGAAGATACGGATCAGGAGAGATTTGTGGAGGGCGCTACCGAAATTATTTACCGTACTCTGGAGAAGGCAGGACTTAAGCATGACGAAGGTCCCGACAAGGACGGAGGCTACGGACCCTATGTACAGAGTGAGCGTATGAAAACAGGTATTTATATGACATACGCCAAGGAACTGATTGACAAGGGTGAGGCATATTATTGCTTCTGTGACAAGGACAGGCTTGCCTCCCTGAAAACGGAAATTGTGGAGGGCAAGGAAATCATGATTTACGACAAACATTGCCTTTCACTTACCAAGGAAGAGGTTGATGCAAACCTTGCGGCGGGAAAGCCCTTTGTCATCCGTCAGAACAACCCTACAGAGGGAACAACCACTTTCCATGATGAACTATACGGGGATATTACTGTGGACAATGGGGAGCTGGACGATATGATACTCATCAAATCGGACGGCTATCCCACCTACAATTTTGCAAATGTTGTGGATGACCATACTATGAATATTACCCATGTAGTCAGGGGAAATGAATATCTTTCCTCGTCACCCAAATATGTGAGACTTTATGAGGCATTTGGCTGGGAGGTCCCGGTCTATATCCATCTGCCCCTAATTACCGACGAAAATCATAAGAAATTGTCTAAGAGGAGCGGACATTCCTCCTTTGAGGATTTGCTGGAGCAGGGCTTTTTGACGGAGGCGATTATCAACTATGTGGCGCTGCTGGGCTGGAGCCCTGAGGATAACTGCGAAATTTTTACCTTGGACGAGCTAATCAAGAATTTTGATTACCACAGAATCAGTAAATCCCCCGCAGTATTTGATATTGTAAAGCTTAGGTGGATGAACGGCGAATATTTAAAAGCAATGGATGTTGATGTATTCGATGAGATGGCGGAGCCGTATTTAAAGCAGACACTGAAAAAGGACTTTGATTTAAAGAAAATTGCTGCTATGGTAAAGACCCGAATTGAGGTATTTCCCGATATTGCGGAGCATGTTGATTTCTTTGAAGAGCTGCCGGAATATGATGTGGCAATGTACACTCACAAGAAGATGAAAACGGACAGTGCTTCCTCCTTGGAGGTGCTTACAGAGGTATTGCCCTTGCTGGAGGCGCAGGAGGATTACAGTAACGACGGGCTGTATCAGACTCTTGTGAAATATGTGGAGGAGAAGGGCTGTAAGAACGGCTATGTAATGTGGCCCATTCGTACAGCTGTGTCCGGCAAGCAGATGACCCCTGCGGGAGCTACCGAAATCATGGAGGTTTTGGGTAAGGAGGAATCCTTAAAAAGAATCCGCAAGGGTATTGAGCTTTTGCAAAATGCTTAATCTGGAACAATTAAACGTATCACAGCGAAGAGCTGTGACACACGGAGAGGGCCCGTTGCTTGTATTGGCGGGGCCCGGCTCCGGAAAAACAACCGTCGTGATTCAGCGTATTTTTTATCTGTTAGAGAGAAAAATGGTTCCTCCGGAGAAAATTTTGGTGATAACTTTTACAAAGCAAGCAGCACTCTCCATGCAGAGCCGTTTTTACAGGCAGGCGGGAGTTGGGGCAGGTGCAAATATCCCGGTTAATTTCGGAACCTTTCATTCAATTTTTTATCACATCCTTAAAAAATCCCATGTTTTAAAATCCAATCAAATAATGTTTGCGGTACAAAAGAAAAAGCTACTGTTGCCTATAGTCGGGAAATATTATAGGGAGGAACAAGGAAGTATTGATGTGAACACTCCGGGAACAGCAGGAAAAGAAAACGCAGCCGGAGATGCTACGGCTGCGGAAACGGCGGCAGACGAGCTACTAGGGGCTATAGGCTATTACAAGAATACCGGAAATATGGCGGCTGCGAAGAGAAAGGTGTCTCCAAGCCGGCAGAAAAGCTTTGAAAATATTTTTCGGGAATACGAGAGGGTGAGAAAAAGCAGAGGAGGAATGGATTTTGACGATATGGTCTATGAGTGCGGAAAAATGCTTGAGACGGACAAGGCTTTGAGAAGCCTTTGGCAGGAGCGCTATGATTATATTTTACTAGATGAGTTTCAAGACATTAACCCTTCTCAGTACAAAGTGGTTTCATTGCTTGCCAAGCCGCCCTATTCACTTTTTGCGGTGGGAGACGACGATCAGTCAATCTACAGCTTCCGGGGAGCTGATTTCTCCTGTCTGAAAAGATTCGAGGAGGAGTTTCTTGCGGAAAAGCTGCTATTGGATATCAATTACCGCAGCAGTCAGGAAATTGTGGATTCTTCCCTAAAGGTGATTGGGGAGAACAAAAGTCGATACCCCAAAAAGTTGTATGCATGGAAGGAGAAGTGCCGGGAATGCCAGCCGGAGCAAAGCACCTCGCTGCGGAAGAAAAATTATGGGGTGAAAATAAGCTTTTTCGGAACGCAGGAGGCACAGTATCAAGATGTGGCATGCCGGCTGTGTCAGGCTCCAAAAAGCCAAAGCCGTGCGGTTTTGTTCCGCACGAATTTGCAGATGCAGCGGTTTGCGGTCACACTGGATAAAAGGAATATACCTTACATTATGAAAGAAAAATCCGAAAGCATCTATGAGCATTTTATAGTAAAGGACATAATGTCATATCTTGGGTTGGCGGCAGGGGAATGGAGCAGGGAGGCTTTTCTGAGGATAATGAATAAGCCGTTCAGATACATAAGCAGGGAAGCAGTGGGGGAGAATGCAGGGGATATTTCGCAAATGCTTCACCACATAAGAAACGGTGGAGAAAAGCAGTGCACAGATAATAAGATGAGAATGTTTCGAGCCTTAGAAAAGCTTAAGACGCAGTTGGATTATATAGGTCAAATGCCCCTTTATTTGGGAGTCCAGTATATCAAGCGGGCGATGGGATATGACGTTTATCTGAAAAAGCTTTCGGAGAAAAAACCTGAAAAATATGAGGGTTGGCAGGAAATTCTCGATTGGCTGGGAGCGGACGCCGCCGGATATGAAAGCCTTGAAAAATGGAAGGAGACTCAAAGAAGCTATGCGCAGAGCTTACAGGAGATGAAGCAGGAGAATAATTTACAGGATTCAGCCGTTTGGCTAATGACCGTACACGGGGCAAAGGGGCTGGAATTTGACAGTGTTTGGATACCGGATTGTAATGAGGGGATTTACCCCCACGGGAATTTGTGCAGTGTGGAGGAATGTGAGGAGGAGAGGAGAATTTTTTATGTTGCAATGACAAGGGCAAAAGAAAATCTGGAGCTTTCCTACCTTACCGGTACGGGAAAACGCCCCAGACTGCCATCCAGATTCTTAAATCCATTATTTTAAGGAAAGAGGCTACGGCTCGTCCACAACCTCATCAAACTCGCAGTTGTCCAGATACTCGTCAAAAGCATCTACAACAGTCTCATATTCGTCATCGTCATCAATATATCCCAGCTGGGGTTCCTCGTTAGGGTCGTCGGGATTTTCACTGTAGCGGTAGAACCAGACTTCACCGTCAGAGTTTTCACCGTTTTCGTCTAAGGGAAGAACCACGATATAATCCTTGGACTCTACGGTAAGAATAGTAATTACGGCGCAGGTAACGGAGGTACCATCGTCCAGATCCAGAGTCAGGGTCATTTCTTCAGCTTCATAATCATCTCGTTTTGCCATATAGATTCTCCTTTTTACTGTTACTTTTTATCTTTTCTCATAAGTATAACTGCTTGTGATTTTTTCTGCAATACATTATAATAAATATGTTACATATTTATTAGATTGTTTATACATGGTTGCGTAGAATGGAAAATGCAGGATATTGGAAAGGCATGGTTGTTAAATGGCAGGAAAAGATAGGTTTGTACCGTATCCGTTAGGAGCGCATAGAGAGACGGAAGGGATTCGCTTTGCTATTGCGTCAAAAGCGGATAACTGCGGTATTATTTTATACGATAGAAAAACAGGACATCCGCAAGTGAAAATTGCATTTTCACCCGAGGAAAGACTGGGCAATATTTATTGTAAGTATGTGAAGAATATAGATGCCCACAAGGTGGCATATCAGTTTTATGAAGAGGATAATATTTTTGCAGACCCTTATGCAAGAGGCTTTTTCGGTAAGGAAGTTTATGGAAAAGAGCGCAGAGATAATGAGTTAAAGGCTGTTATCGAGAATCGAAGCTTTGACTGGCAGAATGATGTAAAGCCCAGAATACCTTATAAAGATTGTATTTGTTATTGCCTTCATGTGAGGGGTTTTACAAAACATGTTTCTTCCGGAGTGGCAAACAGAGGCACCTTTGCAGGATTGACTGAAAAAATCCCTTATTTGAAGGAAAGCGGGATTACTACTGTGGAGCTGCAGCCTGTTTATGAGTTTTTGGAAATGACCGGCACAGACGCTGGGGAAGCGCCCGGCTACCAAGGTAAGGAAGAGGCAAGGCTAAATTATTGGGGATATACAAAAGGTTATTATTATGCACCCAAAGCGGCATATGCGGCAGGGGAGGACTCGGGAACAGAATTTAAGGAGCTGGTAAGAGCATTCCATAAAAACGGTATGGAGATAGTGCTGCAATTTTATTTTCCCACAGAAGTAAACAGAGGG
>WFLY01000091.1 GCA_009177215.1 Bacillota bacterium | reverse complement strand
TACCGGAAATCGGGGTATAATCCATAAAGCATTCATCAATGCTGACCTGCTCAAGGTCGGGGCAGATATTGTATAAAAATTCCATGAGTCTGGCGCTCATCTGCCCGTAGAGAGTATGGTTGGGTGCGACGCTGACCAGATTAGGACATTTGCGAAAAGCGTTTACTACAGGCTCGCCTGTAGATATGCCGTATGCCTTTGCAGGTATGGATTTCGCCAGCACAACGCCGTGGCGCTTAGCCATATCACCGCCGATAATGGAGGGAATCAGGCGCAAATCAACGATATCGCCGGACTGCAGGCGCTCCAGAGCGGACCAGCTTAAAAATGCGGAATTGACATCTATGTGAAAAATTATTTGCTCAGGCATACAGAACCTCCCTTCGGTGTAGGAACAGTTTCGACATGCCATTCATAAGTCTGCAGAGTATATGATTGAACTGTTATCCCATAATATTTTACCACATAATAGACACTTTACAATCTAAATAAATGCTGATAGAATAAATCTGTTACGGAATTGTTACAGGAAATCTTGAAAAAATTGAGAAAATAAAACTGATGAAAAAAATTACATGCCATTATAAAAGAACAAAATTTACATATACTAAGACAACAGTGCTGGCATTGTTTTGCTGCCTGTTTTTTGTGAGAGGATACGTCTCCTTTGAGAAGACGGGTGAGAATTTTTTCCATGTTTTTATAAATGGAAACCAAATGGGCACTGTGGGGGAAAAAAGTCAGGCGGAAAACCTGTTTATCTCGGCAAGGAAAAGTATTGCCGCTAAAAGTGATAAGCTTACTTTCATGGATGTAGAGCTGGCGGTGACCGGCGAAGAGGTACTCTGGGGAAAAGTGGATGATGAGGAAGCTGTTCTGGCAAATATGGAACAGGCTTTGCAGGGCAGTATCCGGCAGACCATGCACCACTCTTATACTCTTAAGGTCAATGAATATATGGTGAATCTTGCCAGTGTAGACGAGGTAAGCGCTTTNTTNCAGGCGGCAATTAATAAGTATGACACTGAAAATAAATTCGTTGTGGAATTAATACATGACGAGTTTAGAGAATTTAATGTGTTGACAACACAGGTTCTTTCCTCCGTAGAGCATAGCGCAAGAGAAGAGGCGGCTGCTGTGGATTACACTCAGGCGGGAGTTCAGAGCTTTTTTGAAGGCTTGGAACAGGAAACGCCTGAAGAAGGGGAGAAGGGCTTTGAAGACTATAACTATGGTATTCTGAGCATGGATTTTGCGGAAGAGGTAGAGATTGTGGAGACCTATCTTCCGGAGAATCAGCTGACGGATTTGGAAACTGCCATTAATGAGGTGACAAAAGAACAGGAGACGCCCGGCGAATATGAGGTGATCGCGGGTGATACTCTTTCTGAGATTTCCATTAAGGTCAATATTCCTATGGAAAAAATCGTAGAGATGAACAGTGCGCTGCTGGAGACAATAAATTCGCCTATTCANGTGGGTGATAAATTGNTTATCACCGTGCCGGAGCCGGAGCTTTCCGTGGAACGTGTGGAGGAGAATTATTATGAAGAAATCTACGATGCGGAAATTATCTATGTGGATAACGATAGCTGGTATACCTATCAGACAAAGGTTTTACAGCAGCCCTCGGCAGGCTTCAGAAAAATAGTTGCAAATGAGACCTACTTGAATGATAAAAGGATAACAAGAGAAATACTGAAAGAAGAGGTGGTAATGGAGGCTGTGCCTAAGATTGTGGAGAGAGGCACTAAGGTACCTCCTACCTATATTAAGCCTATTTCCGGAGGAAGACAGACTTCCGGCTTTGGCAGACGTAATGCGCCAACTAAGGGAGCCAGCACCTATCATAAGGGCGTTGACTGGGCAGTACCCACCGGCACGCCGGTATACGCTTCCTGCGGAGGAACGGTGGCTAAGGCAGGCTGGGGAAGCGGCTATGGCTATGTGGTGTATATCAACCATGAGGACGGACGCCAAACCAGATATGCCCATTTGAGTAAGGTATTGGTGAAAGCAGGACAATCAGTGAAGCAAGGAGAACGTATTGCGCTCAGCGGTAATACCGGTATTACTTCGGGTCCGCATGTGCATTTTGAGATTTTAATCGGCGGAAAACAGGTAAATCCGTTACCATATTTAAACTGATGTAACAGTTCAGCCATGCGGAAATGATTGTCAGCAAAACACTTGAATAATGAGTGAATGTGTATATTATGCCAACTTATGAATGGTATGGCTGAATTATTACAGGTAAATGCCGTACAGAACGTGCATTCTATTTACAAATTCACCAAAATGTGGTACTCTCCTGTATAAGAAATGGAATTTTAACCCTGAACAAGAGGTAGAAATAAATGGAACAATACGCAATAAAAGGCGGTAATCCATTAGTAGGAGAAGTGGAAATAGGAGGTGCCAAAAATGCAGCACTTCCTATTCTTGCGGCTTCCGTTATGACGGATGAGACCGTATATATAGAGAATATGCCCGATGTACGTGATACCAATGTACTCCTTAAGGCAATGAAGAATATTGGTGTAATGGAGAAACGGGAAGGACGTCACCGTGTGATTTTAAATGCCGCCAACATCAGCGATTTGGTGGTTGAGGATGAAAATATTAAGAAAATTCGTGCGTCATATTATTTGATAGGCGCTCTTTTAGGTAAATATAAGCATGCGGAGGTAGCGCTGCCCGGCGGCTGCGATATCGGCTGCCGTGCCATAGACCAGCATATCAAGGGTTTTCGTGCCTTGGGAGCGGAAGTTCTTATTGAACATGGTTTGATTAAGACCAAGGCGGAGCATTTGGTGGGAAGCCATATTTATATGGATGTAGTCAGTGTGGGTGCGACCATCAATGTTATGATGGCGGCTACTATGGCTGAGGGTCTGACAATTATAGAAAATGCGGCAAAAGAACCTCATGTGGTGGATTTGGCGAATTTTCTTAACAGTATGGGGGCAAGTATCAAGGGAGCCGGCACGGACGTAATTCGTATCAAAGGAGTCACCAAGCTTCATGGCACGGAATATATCATTATTCCGGATCAGATAGAGGCAGGTACTTTTATGTTTGCGGCGGCAGTTACCAAGGGTGATGTAACCGTGAAAAATGTGATTCCCAAGCACTTGGAGTCTATTACCGCGAAGCTTTTGGAAATTGGCTGTGAGGTGGAGGAAGCGGATGACTGTATCCGTGTGGTTGCCTCTAAGCCGCTGATGCATACACACGTAAAAACCCTGCCTTATCCGGGATTTCCCACGGATATGCAGCCGCAGATTACGGTGGCTTTGGCGCTTTCCAAAGGAACCAGTATTGTGACGGAGAGCATTTTTGAGAATCGTTTTAAGTATGTGGACGAGCTGACCCGCATGGGGGCAAATATCAAGGTTGAGGGTAACACTGCTATTATTGACGGTGTGGAAAAGTACACCGGAGCCAGTATTTCCGCACCGGATTTGCGCGCGGGAGCAGCGCTTGTGATGGCGGCGCTGTCGGCAGAGGGGTTCACTACGGTGGATGACATTCATTATATTGAGCGCGGATACGAAGATTTTCATTTGAAGCTGCAAAATCTGGGAGCCCAGATAGAGGTCTTGGAAGCGGAAAGAGATTTGCAGAAATTTAAGTTAAAAATTGGTTAAAAATAGAATGAAAGCAGATTTTTGGGAAAAAGTGTTTTTTTTGTATAAATAGCTTGACAATGCATTATATTCATAGTAATGTATTGTTGATGAGAAAATTTCATATTGTGATTCTACACCCCTGTGGTGTAGGATTTTCTCTTATTCAGAGCTGGTGGAGATACATAGGATCGATGAAGCCACGNCAACCNCTTAGAGGAAGGTGCCTCCCTGAGCGAGTAATTTTCGAACAATAAGAGGATTTGATTATCGAAAGATAAGGTCCACTTTTTGTAAGTGGATCTTTTTTGTTTGATTCATCCCATAGGGATAGAAATAGAGATAAAAAAGGAGAGAATATGGAGAAGAGGTTATTTACATCAGAATCAGTAACGGAAGGACATCCTGATAAAATTTGTGACGCAGTGTCTGACGCTGTATTGGACGCTTTGATGGAACAGGATCCTTTCAGCCGCGTGGCATGTGAAACTTGTACCAATACAGGTTTTGTGCTTGTCATGGGAGAGGTTACTACCAAGGCAAACATTGATATTCCCGCAATTGTGAGAAAGACGGTGACGGAAATCGGCTATGACGCATCGGAAAAAGGCTTTGACGGCAATACTTGTGCGGTTATGGTGTCTTTGGACAAGCAGTCCTCCGACATCGCTATGGGTGTGGACATGGCATTGGAGGCAAAAGAACATAATATGACGGATGAGCAGCTGGATGCTATTGGAGCAGGAGATCAGGGAATGATGTTTGGCTATGCCACTAACGAGACTCCGGAGCTTATGCCATATCCTATTTCTCTTGCCCATAAGCTGACAAGACAGCTTACTAAGGTTCGTAAGGATGGTACGCTTCCTTACCTAAGACCGGACGGTAAGAGTCAGGTATCTGTAGAGTATGATGAGAGCGGTAACCCCTTACGTTTGGAAGCGGTGGTTTTGTCCACCCAGCATGATGAGAAGGTGACGCAGGAGCAGATACATGAGGATGTAAAGAAATATATATTTGATGAAATATTGCCCAAGGATATGATTGACGATAAGACAAAATTCTTTATCAATCCCACAGGACGCTTTGTAATTGGCGGTCCCAACGGTGACAGCGGTTTGACCGGTCGTAAGATTATTGTGGATACATACGGCGGATATGCACGTCACGGCGGCGGAGCCTTTTCCGGCAAGGATTGTACAAAGGTGGACAGAAGCGCCGCATATGCAGCGCGCTATGTGGCTAAAAATATTGTGGCGGCAGGGCTTGCGGAGAAATGTGAGATACAGCTGTCTTATGCAATCGGTGTGGCGTATCCCACATCTGTTATGATTGATACCTTTGGTACGGGAAAGGTAAGTGACGAGAAGCTGGTTNAGATTGTCAGGGAGAATNTTGACTTAAGACCCNCAGGANTTATCAAGANGCTTGACCTNNGCNNCCCCATTTACAGACAAACTGCCGCATACGGACATTTTGGACGCACGGATGTGGACTTGTCTTGGGAGAGAACGGATAAGGCGGATGTTCTGAAGAAATATTTGGCGAATGCCTAGAGGGTCAAACAAATTGAAACTCTGCCGTGCAGTATTTGATTCTATTAAGTAAGGGGTGAACCTTCGGGTTTACCCCTTTGACTATTAAATACGTTGAAAATGATTTCCATTCATAAATTTCTAATAAACATCATAGTAAATATTTTTGCAATATGCTAAAATATATTCATTGAGTAATTCCTAATTTATTACACGAAGGAGTAACCTGCCATGGCATTTGCGCATTTGCACGTTCATACGGAGTATTCACTTTTAGACGGTTCCAATAAGATAAAAGAATATGTGGCGAGAGTAAAAGAGCTGGGGATGGACAGTGCGGCAATTACGGATCATGGTGTGATGTATGGCGTAATCGATTTTTACAAGGCAGCGAAAGAGGCGGGGATTAAGCCCATTTTAGGCTGTGAGATTTATGTGGCGCCTAATTCCCGTTTTGATAAAGAAGTGTCCGGTGGAGAGGAACGTTATCATCATTTGGTATTGTTGGCGGAGAATAATACAGGCTATGCCAATCTGGTTAAGATCGTAAGTAAGGGCTTTACGGAGGGTTATTACTATAAACCCCGTGTGGATATGGAGGTTCTGCGGCAATATCATGAGGGTATTATCGCACTTTCGGCATGTCTTGCGGGCGAGGTGCCCAGATACNTTACAAAGGGGATGCCTGACGATGCGCGTGAGTGTGCCCGAAANTACGAGGAGNGTTTNGGCAAGGGGAATTATTTTCTGGAGCTGCAGGATCATGGGATACCCGAACAGAGGCTGGTAAATACAGAGCTTTTAAAAATGAGCAGGGAGCTGGACATCCCGCTGGTAGCTACCAACGATGTGCATTATACCTATGCGGAGGATGCGGACGCCCATGATATCCTGCTCTGCCTGCAGACGGCGAAGAAGCTTTCGGATGAGGATCGTATGCGCTACGAGGGCGGACAGTATTTTGTCAAGAGTGAGGAGGAAATGAAGGGGCTGTTTCCCTATGCATGGGAGGCTGTGGAAAACACTCAGACAATTGCAGACCGCTGTAATGTGGAGATTGAATTCGGAGTGACCAAGCTGCCCAAATATGAGGTGCCGGAGGGCTATGATTCCTGGGGGTATCTTAATAAGCTTTGCATGGACGGGCTTGCGGAGCGCTACGGTGATGTGAATGCGCCGGCAGGGGACACGGGGCAATCTCTGAGGGAGCGGTTAGATTATGAGTTATCTGTTATCCGTAACATGGGTTATGTGGATTATTTTTTGATTGTTTGGGATTTTATAAATTATGCGAAAGAAAGCGGTATTCCTGTAGGTCCGGGGCGAGGCTCCGCGGCGGGAAGCATTGTTTCTTACTGCCTGNAAANCACTAATATAGATCNTATTAGATATAATCTGCTGNTTGAGNGTTTTNTAAATCCNGAGCGNGNGTCCATGNCNGATNNTNATATTGACTTCTGNTNTGAGAGNAGGCAGNAGGTCATTGNNTACGTGNGCANGANNTACNGAGCNGNCAAGGTGGTGCAGATTGTCACATTCGGTACGTTGGCGGCGAAAGGAGTCATCCGGGATGTAGGGCGAGTCATGGATTTGCCCTATGCCTTTGTGGATTCCATTGCAAAAATGGTTCCCAATGAACTGAATATTACATTGAACCGTGCCTTGGAGGTGAATCCTGAATTTCGCAAGCTTTATAACGAGGATGAGCAGGTACATTATTTGATAGATATGTGTAAGCGTCTGGAGGGACTGCCGAGACATACCTCCATGCATGCGGCAGGCGTGGTAATCTGCCAGAAGGCGGCAGATGAGTTTGTTCCTCTTTCCCGAGGTTCGGACGGCTCTATCACTACGCAGTTTACCATGACTACTTTAGAGGAGCTGGGACTTCTGAAAATGGACTTTTTAGGGCTTCGGACATTGACAGTGATCCATGACGCCGTAAAGTTTATCGAGAAGAGTACGGGGGCTCTTATTGATGTGGATGCCATTGACTATGAGGACCCTAAGGTGCTTGCATCCATCGGAACAGGCAAAACCGAGGGCATCTTCCAGCTTGAAAGCGGAGGAATGAAAAGCTTCATGAAGGAGCTTCACCCCCAGAGCCTTGAGGATATTATTGCAGGAATATCCCTGTATCGCCCGGGTCCTATGGATTTTATTCCTAAGTACATCAAGGGAAAAAATAATCATGCGGATGTGACCTATTCCTGTCCGCAGCTGGAGCCTATTCTTGCCCCCACTTACGGTTGTATTGTCTATCAGGAGCAGGTTATGCAGATTGTGCGGGATTTGGGCGGTTATACTCTGGGGCGGAGCGATTTGGTGCGCCGTGCCATGAGTAAGAAAAAGCAGTCTGTTATGGAGAAGGAGAGGGCGAATTTTATATACGGCAATGAGGAGGCCGGTGTGCCCGGCTGTGTGGCAAACAATATTGATGAGCAGACCGCAGGGCAGATTTTTGAAGATATGATGGATTTTGCAAAATATGCCTTCAATAAATCTCACGCGGCGTGCTATGCGGTTGTTGCCTATCAGACGGCATATCTGAAATATTATTACCCGGTAGAATTTATGGCAGCGCTTTTGACTTCCGTGATTGATAATACCAAGAAAGTCTCCGAGTATATTCTTACCTGTCGTAATATGGGCATTGAACTGCTTCCGCCGGATATCAATGAGGGAGAAACAGGTTTCTCCGTATCTGGAGGAAGTATCCGTTATGCGCTGACGGCAATCAAGAGCGTGGGACGCCCTGTGATTGAGGCAATTGTGCAGGAGAGACAGGAGAGAGGGCGCTTTACCAACCTCAAGGATTTTATCACCCGCATGGCGGACAAGGATATGAATAAGCGTGCCATTGAGAATTTTATTAAGGCGGGCGCGCTTGACAGCCTTGGAGGCACCAGAAAGCAGTTTATGAGCGTGTATGTGCAGATTTTAGAGCATATTACCCGGGATAAGAAAAATAATCTTGCCGGTCAGATGTCCTTATTTGACATAGCCTCGGAGGACAGTAAGGAAGAGTTTGATATCCGTATGCCCGAGGTAGGGGAATACAGCAAGGAAATGCTGCTGGCATTTGAAAAAGAGGTGCTGGGCATTTATATCAGCGGACATCCTATGGAGGAATATCAGGAGCTTTGGAGAAAATATATCACCAATACTACCAATGATTTTGCGCTGGACGAGGAAACGAATGCTACCCGCGTCCGGGATCAGGCGCGTGCCGTAATAGGCGGAATGATTACGGATAAAACAATAAAATATACAAAGAATGATAAGGTGATGGCATTTTTGAACCTTGANGATTNGGTGGGGAATGTAGAANTGGTGGNNTTCCNGAAGGATTATGAGCGCTATGGCAGCCTTCTTATGGNGGACGCCAAGGTGTTTATCAAGGGTAGAGTATCTTTGGAGGAGGATAAGGACGGTAAACTGATCTGTGAGCAGATTGCGGGCTTTGAGGAGGCTTCCGGGATACAGGACGGCGAGCTGTTTAAAGAGCGTTATGGCAATGGGGGATTTGGAAACTTCCGCAGAAGCTATGGCAGTGCAGGCGGAAACGGTGCACCACAGGGAGACAGCAGAGGCACGATATCGCAGGAAGACCGAAACGATGCAGGCTTACGGGGCAGGCAAAATTCCGGACAGCCCAGAACCCTGCAAAAAATGCCCGCCGGAGTGTGGATTCAGTTTGCCGATGCGGAAAGCTACATCGTCTCGGAAAAGAAGCTGTTAGAGACGATAGCCGATTCCGACGGAAATGATGATGTGGTTATCTTCCTGAAAAGCACCAAGGGAATCAAGATTTTACCGCCTAATCTCCGTGTGAATGCCGACGAGACATTGAAAAGCAGGCTAGAGACAGTATTTGGCGTGGGAAATGTTAAATATGTAACGAAACCTATTGAAAACCCATAAAAAATAGATTAAAATAGAAGCTCAAGGAAAGACTTGGATTTACTTTAGGAGGTAGCATCATGGCAAAGGAAATCAAGACAATTGGCGTGCTCACGAGCGGAGGGGATGCACCGGGTATGAATGCGGCAATCCGTGCAGTGGTTCGTACGGCAATTGCGAGAGGAATTAAGGTCAAAGGAATTAAAAAAGGTTATCAGGGACTGTTAAATGAAGAAATTATAGATATGGAAGCGCGAAATGTCTCCGATATTATTCAGAGGGGCGGCACCATACTGGGCACTGCAAGATGCAAGGAATTTAAGACAAAGGAAGGACAGCAGAAGGGCGCTGATATCTGTAAGAAGCATGGGATTGACGGTATGGTTGTAATTGGCGGTGACGGCTCTTACCGTGGAGCGCAGGCCTTATCAAGATTAGGGGTGAATACCATTGGGCTTCCGGGTACCATTGACTTGGATATTGCATGTACGGAGTATACCATTGGTTTTGACACCGCCGTGAATACTGCCATGCAGGCGATTGACAAGGTAAAGGATACCTCTTCCTCCCATGAGCGCTGCAGTATTATCGAGGTAATGGGGCGTAATGCAGGATATATTGCCCTTTGGTGCGGTATTGCCAACGGCGCTGAGGATATTCTGCTTCCCGAGAAGTACGATTTCAACGAGCAGGAGATTATCAACAATATCATTGAGAGCCGCAAAAAAGGCAAGACTCACCATATAATCATCAATGCGGAGGGTATCGGACACTCCACCTCCATGGCAAGACGTATTGAGGCGGCAACCGGTATTGAGACCCGTGCAACGATTTTGGGTTATATGCAGCGTGGCGGCAGACCCAGCGCAAAGGATCGTTATTATGCCTCCATTATGGGCGCATATGCGGTGGATATCTTGTTACAGGGTAAGACGAACCGGGTTGTGGGCTATCAGCGTGGCGAATTTGTTGACTTTGATATCGAAGACGCTCTGAATATGGAGAAGGGCATTAATGAGTATCAGTTTGAGGTAGCCCATTTATTGTCCGTGTAACTTTAAATATAAGCATAAGTAAGGCGGGTATACCTTCCGGAGGAGGCATAACCGCTTTTCTTCTATTATTAATGGAGCAGTAAACTTATGATTACCAGCAATGCAAATGCAAAAGTGAAGCAAGTGGTCCAGTGGCAGAACAAGGCAAAGGAGCGCCGTAAGGACGGAGTATTTTTGGTGGAAGGCATCAAAATGTATGAGGAGGCGCCTGTAGAAAGTATAGTGGATGTGTATGTCGCCAAAGATATGGAAAAGAGACTTCGGGAAAATGCAGGCTCGAAGGATAATATTATATGGAAAAAGCTGCAAAACAGCGGTTATGAGTTGGTATCTGACGAGGTGTTTGCAAGAATGTCGGACACTCAGGCTCCACAAGGAATTTTGTGCGTGTTAAAGCGACCGGAGCATACTTTGCAGAAGCTTTTGAAACAGGAAAGTCCACTGCTTGTTATATTAGAAAATCTACAGGATCCCGGAAATCTGGGAACCATAATAAGAACAGGCGAAGGCGCAGGAATAACAGGTGTTATAATGAGCACTCAGACAGTGGATATTTTTAATCCTAAAACAATCCGGGCGACTATGGGATCTATTTTTCGAGTACCCTTTGTATATGTGGATAGTNTGAAGGANACTATAGAAAACTTACATAAAAAGGGGATTCGGACCTATGCGGCACATNTGAAAGGAGAGGTATGTTATCAGGATATTTCCTTCNGAGANCCCACTGCTTNTCTGATAGGAAACGAGGGTAACGGACTGACAAAGGAGACGGCGGATGCGGCAAAGTGCTANATAAAGATTCCCATGGAGGGGCAGGTGGAATCCTTGAATGCGGCAGTAGCCACAGCACTTTTGATGTATGAGGCATATAGACAAAGATGTAGCCGCTGAAGCGGCGGAATGAGAGGAAAAATGAAGATAGGATTTATAGGTTTGGGAAATATGGCGACAGCCATGATAGGAGGTATTTTACAGGAAAAAAAGGTAGCTGCGGGAGATATAATCGGTTCAGCGAAGACAGAGGCCACACTAAATAGGGTTAAAACCAAATTCAACATAACAACTACCGGAAATAATAGAGAAGTGGCAGAGCAGGCTGATATATTATTTTTGGCTGTCAAACCAGTTTTTATGACTGAGGTAATTGCTGAGATTAAGTCTGTTGTGAAGGAACATACCTTAATTGTCAGTATTGCCGCAGGTAAAACCATCGGTTATCTGCGGGAGGCGTTTGGAAGACCGGAGTGTAAGCTGATCCGCTGTATGCCCAATACGCCGGCATTGGTATTGGCGGGCTGTACCGGAGTGTGCGCCGATGACAATGTGACGGAGGAGGAGCTTACACAGGTGCTTACTCTACTGCGTTCCTTCGGTACGGCAAGCGTGGTGTCGGAGCGTCTGATGGATGTAGTAGTGGGGGTCAGCGGAAGCTCTCCCGCATATGTATTTATGTTTATTGAAGCCATGGCGGACGAAGCGGTGGCAGCGGGTATGCCCCGCGGGCAGGCGTATGAATTTGCGGCGCAATCCGTGCTTGGCAGCGCTAAAATGGTGTTGGAGACCGGCAGGCATCCGGGAGAGCTGAAGGATATGGTTTGTTCGCCGGGAGGAACCACAATTCAGGCCGTTAAGGTGCTGGAAGAAAAGGGAATGCGTGCGGCAGTTATGGATGCTATGGAGGCATGCATTGAAAAATCAAAAAAATTGTAAAATTTTATACAGTCTTTTTAAGCTCCCACGTANAATNCATACAATCAANCCTGCATGACTGAACTGTTNTGGCTACAAATNTGCCTTTAAAAACTTNACAAAAAAAAAGCTTTCTGTTATCATACTCTGCA
>WFLY01000189.1 GCA_009177215.1 Bacillota bacterium | reverse complement strand
CACTGCGATCATGGGGATGTGTGTCCAAATATAGCGTCAACTCAATCAGAGTAAAATCCACAATCCCGATGTCTTTCAACATCTGCTCTTTGCTTCCCATTATACACATCTCCTTCCTGTGAATGGTTTATTCAGCTCTGGAAAAATGGTTCCATAGTAAAATGCCTTTTCCAAATCATCATACATTTTGTCAAAATGCTGCCAGGGCACATATGCCATTGCAATCGGATATTTCTCGAAACATTCATCAAACAAATAGTCCTGCATATGATTTCCTTTCATAAATCTACGGATTGATTAATATTATGATATGATGGGGAAGCATTTTTGTGCAAAAAAACTGCAATCACAGCACGCCGGCTGTAACCGCAGGATTTTCAGATTACATACAAACTATTTATTTTATTTTCCATTCCGAGCGTTTAGGCGACGGGGTAACGGGCGACGAGAAATNCGCAAAGGCGGTTTCTCATCTTCCATCANTGTGAAAAATAAGCNCAATAGCTTATTTTTACACTAATTTCCGGAAGCAATGAGTGAAGTGCCGTGCTATCTTGTCTCTCCCATAAAAAACAGGGCAATTGTACCCGGACCTGCATGGGCACCAATAGTAGGTCCTATATTATTTATCAGGAAATTCTCAATTCCGAAACGTTCTTTAATCTGGTCACGGACAAATTCCGCGTCCTCCAACGAGTCTCCGTGGCTGATGAATATAATATCATTCTCTGCCTGTAGCTGCCCCACCTTTTCTTCCATATAATCAACCAAAGCCATCAAGGATTTCTTTCTTCCGCGCACNTTGCCGATAANGATCAAANGCCCCTCTTCATCTACATGAAGCTTGGGTTTGATACCCGCCAATGTTCCGATAAATGCAGTAGCCTTACTGACCCGACCGCCACGGTAGAGATGGAACAAATCGTCAACCGTAAAGACATGCACCAAATTCTGTACATGGGAATTTACCCAGTCTGCCACCTCGTCCACGCTCTTCCCCTCATCACGCAGGCAAACTGCCTTGTGGACAATCAGCCCCTCTCCCAGAGAAGCGCAAAGGGTATCAATCACAAGTATCCTGCAATCCGGATGTGACTCCATAACCTCTAAAGCCGCCAGCTTGGCACTGTTATAGGTGCCGCTTAAGCCCGAGGAAAAAGCAAGGTACAGTATCTCTTTATCCTGCTTGATATATTCCTCAAAATAGGACTTCGCTTCCTCCGGATTTATCTGCGACGTAGTGGGCATCTTACCCTCCCTCATCATTGCATAAAACTNNTNNNANGGCATTTCCTTATCCCGACCGTAGGTTACGTTGTCCATAATATAGCTGAGGTTCATACAGCCCAACTTATGCTCCTCTAAATACTGAAGCGGTAAATCCGCCGTACTGTCCGTTATGATCTTAAACATGCAAGAAGCCCTCCTATCCCGTCGTCTTAATCTACAATATTGTGAATTTGCCAATTTGTGCCTTATGTTTCACATATCCGCAAATTAAATCCACTGGTTTATTATACCATCATAAGACTTCCATTTCAATTTAAACTTCCCATTATTTATGCAATGCGCCGGGCAGCCTCCTCCTGATAAGGCGGCTTTTCAGCTTATTCCATTTAAAAGGTATCAACGGATAAATATAACTCTCACGGGAAACGGTTTTATTCAAAATCAGGAACAGCACAGTAACAAGGATTCCCCCTAAATATCCCCACAAGCCAAAGAGCTGCGCCAGTATCAAATTTAAAATACGCATAAACTTCAAAGCATAACCCAGCTCATAATTTGCCTGTGTGTAATTGGCAATTGCCACAAACGCCATATACAGCATAACTTCCGAAGAGAACCAACCGCTGTTCACAGANAATTCTCCCAACNCCNGCGCCGCCATAACACTTAAAGGAGTGCTCAGCATATTGGGGGTGTTTACCGCGGCTAGCCGCAGCCCGTCAATAGCAAGCTCCAATATTAAAANCTGGTAAATTAGCGGAACATTGGGTGCCTCCTTCAATAGAATAAAGGAAAAGCTCTCCGGCACCCACTGCGGATGTGTGGCTAGCAGCAGATAAGTGGGCGTCAACAGATAGGTCAAAAGCGCAATTAAAAAACGGGTCAGCCGCAGATAGGTTCCGGTAATAGGCGGAAAATAATAATCGTCCGCCTCCTCCACCACATCAAAAATGGTAGTGGGCATAATCATAGCGGAGGGAGAATTATCCACCAGAATTACAACATTTCCTTCCAAAACCTGTGCCGCCGCCGTGTCTGGACGCTCTGTATATTTAAATTTCGGAAAGGGATTGTACCATTTCCTCTGGTACAGACATTCCGCTAAGCTTTCCTGATTCATAGTCAGGGAATCCACATGAATATTTTCAATTTTCTGCTTAATTTCCTCCAAAAAGGCATGATTTACCCTTTTGTCCATATAGCACAGCACAATATCCGTCTGGGAGCTTTCTCCTGCGTTCATCATCTCCATTCTCANATCGGTGCTGCGGATTCTTCTTCGTATCAGAGCCGTATTAAAAATCACGGTTTNCNCAAAACCATCCTTGGAGCNTCGGAGCACCTTATCCTTTTCAGGCTCTTCCACGCTTCTTGACGGATAGGTTCTGGAATCAATCAGAAGCGCTTTTTGAAAGCCGTCCACAAAAAGCACAAAAACACCGGACAACAGAAAATGTAGAATGTTTTTCCAATTATTGTCTATATCAACTTCCACATAGGGAATATTCTGCTTTGACATTTCATGGGCATCCCTAGGCATTTTATCGGGCGTAATATTCATAAACTCCGTAAGCAGCTTCTGTATCAAGTCATCCTTACAAAAGCCGTCGATAAAATACATACATGCTTCTTTACCGCCAATATATACAACTCTGTGAACCACGTCGAAATTATGTTCGATATCCAATTTTGCATTCAGATATTTCATATCCTTTTGCAGATTTCCCGAAATCAATCCTTCCTCATAAAAATTATTACTTTCCAAAATAAAAACTCCCTGCCACGATAAACCAAGCTTTTTACTTGAATCATGTTGCTCAGACCCTGTCATAAAAAAACACACGACCAATCTCATGATATATTTCTGTGCCTAGTTTCTCCGTAAAGGGAGTAAAATATGCCAATATTGTTTTCTTTAAGCTTCCGTAGTGCTGCCAAAACCTCCGTTTCGCACACCCTGCGCATCGTCATCCACCGTAATGCCGTACTCCAAAAAAATGCCCTGCGCAAATCCTGTTCCTGCAGCAATCTCCACAGTCCTCCCTTCGTTGGAGGCATTGGTCATTTTCACAAAAATATGACCTTCATTATCGGAATAAAA
>WFLY01000295.1 GCA_009177215.1 Bacillota bacterium | reverse complement strand
CAAAATTGTAAAATCCAAGATACCATATTTTAAAATCGTGTCCGCCGCTAAGCTCTTGCCACATATAGTTTTCCCCGTCCACAAACCTATCGCTAAGCTGCGGTAGAGCTTTTGCTGCCGCCGATGCACTATTATAGGCAATGGAATCGCCTGTTCCACAGATATTATAAAAATAGTTAATCGTTTCACCCGAAAATTCTGAATCAATCATTTCTACGATTTTCGATCCCTCATAGGATGTTGGTGCAGCGGAAAAGGCTCCAAAATAACTTATGATATCCAGACATTCGCACATACCGATATTAATGGTCTGCATACCGCCCATAGATAAACCTGCCATTGCCCTGTGTTCTCTTGCCTCGCTCAGGTCATAGCCGTTTTCATCATACTGNCCATATGTTGNATAATTGCGCTCAATATAAGGTATCAGGTCATTCCTTAGCTCTTTGCCAAATTCATAAAAGGAATTGTAATCGGAATTTGTATTGGCGAAATCTGCCCCAGAGCGCCCGTTTGGCGTCACCACAATAAACGGTTCAATATCTCCGTTATATATCAGGTTATCCATCATAATTTTTACCTGCGAGGTAACACCGGTCATTCCCCACTCATTCTCATCGCCGCCGATACCATGCATCAGATAAAGCACATTATACTTTGCTTCCTTGTCATATCCATAGGGCAAATATACATTAGCAGCTTTTTCTATTTCGGAACCGTCTCCGAAATAGTCATATGTAGTGTAGGAAATCTGTTCAATGGTTCCGCATTGGTCAAACCTCTGTGCAATATACTTAGCCGGAATCACCTCACTGATTTCAGCCGTAGGCTCCTTTTCAAGCGCTTCCACAGTCTCAGTATCATCGGTCTCCAGCTCTACTGATGAAGTCTCCTGACGAATTGCCTCTGCAATCATATCCTCTTGTGCTCCCTGCATCTTACCACTCTCCGTTTCTTCAAAATTTTCCGTATCCGCAATATTTTCGGTTCCCTGAGGGTTATCCCCATCCGCCGCACTGTCACTTGTCGGCACCGCACCGTTCCCGCAGCCTGTCACCACCACTACGGCAAGNANCGCCAATGCTAAANATAATCTCTAATTTCTCATATTTTCCCTTTCTATATTTTTTATTTTTCTTCCACCCTGATTCCCATGCACCCGCTTTAGCGGCTACTCAAAACTATCATCCCACCTTCGCCGCTTATTCCCCGCACCTGTATAACAATTCCTCCCATCTCCTGTCAACCTCTTTTTGGAATGCCTCCAACAAATACTCGCTGCCGGGTTTAAAGAGATGCTTGAAACGCCCCTGCTTTCTTAAGAACTCCTCTAAGGGCAGCTTATTCTTGGGCTTATAGCTCAAAAGCCACTTCCCATGAACAACTTCGAACAAGGGCCAGTAGCAGGTTTCCACCGCCAGCTTACAAATCTCAATAATATCCGGTGTATCATACTTCCAGCCTCTGGGGCAGGGCGCCAAAACATTCAAAAAAGCTGCGCCCGGCGTATAAATTGCTTTTTCAGACTTTACATATAAATCCTTCATATTGCCTATAAAAGTAGTCTGTGCCACATAAGGAATATTGTGAGCCGCAATAACTGCCGCCAAATCCTTTCTTGTCTGGGGCTTACCGTCGGAAACCTTTCCCGTAGGCGTGGTTGTGGTGTCTGCAAACATAGGCGTTGCAGAAGAACGCTGCACTCCGGTATTCATGTAAGCGCCGTTGTCATAACACACATAAACCATATCATGCCCTCTCTCCATAGCACCGGAAAGAGACTGCAAACCAATATCGTAAGTACCGCCGTCACCGCCAAAGGTAATAAACTTGTAATTGTCTTTGATTTTACCCTTTTTCTTTAAAGCCCTGTAAGCCGTCTCCACCCCGGAGAGAGTTGCCCCTGCATTCTCAAAGGCATTGTGAATATAGCTGTCCTCATATGCCGTATAGGGATACATAAAGGAGGATACCTCAAGACATCCCGTAGCGTTTCCCACAACCGCCTTGTCGCCCGGATGAAGCGCCTTAAGTACATTCCGCACTGCAATGGTTCCGCCACAGCCCGCACACATCCTATGCCCCGGCGCAAGCCTCTCCTCTCTCTCCTGTATTTCCCTGAAACTAAACGTATTTTTCTGTTCCATACTAATCTCCATTAAACTATTCTAATCCTCCATGCAGCTCCTTTTGCGGCACTGCGATGCGAATCTCAATCTACACTTCTAAGTCCTATGTACGGATAATCGCCAAAGCAGTTTTCTCCCTGCGCCAGCTTTTCAAGCTTCACATATACCTCTTCCACATCGGATATCCTTACATCTCTGCCGGACAAACCGTAAATAATATTAATCACCTCAGCGCCAGCCTTTGTCCGGTATAATGCAGCGGTGAGTTCTGCCCCCAAAGGACCTCCCGTGGCATTGTAGCCTTCACATCTGTCCATAATGGCAATCGCTTTACAATGCATAAGCGCTGCCGCCATTTCTTCTCCCGGAAAAGGTCTGAAAACTCTCACTTTTAAAAGCCCTACCCTGATTCCTTCCTTGCGCAGCTTATCAATCGTTTCTTTTATCGTACCGCAAACCGAACCGATTGCCACAATGGCATACTCCGCATCCTCAAGACGATACTCCTCAAAAAAACCGTAGCTTCTTCCTGAAAGCTCTTCAAATTCCTCTGCCACCTGCAAAATAACTTCTTTTGCATTTATCATCGCCTGTGCCTGCGCCCTCTTCGCCTCCATACAATAACTGGATATAGCGTAAGGACCCACAGCCATGGACTCGTCTTCTCTCAAGAGATAATGCTCAGGCTCATAGGTACCCACAAATTTCCTGACAGGCTCATCCTCCAAAAGTGTAATATTCTCCACCGCGTGACTGGTGATAAAGCCGTCCTGACATATCATAATTGGCAGCTTTACAGAAGTATGCTCCGCAATACGATACGCCTGCAGGGTATTATCGTAAGCTTCCTGATTATTTTCCGCATAAATCTGAATCCAGCCGGAATCCCTCGCCCCCATACTGTCCGAATGCTCCGCATTGATGTTGATAGGACCCGACAGGGCACGGTTTACTACCTCCATCATAATGGGCAGGCGGTTTGATGCCGCAACATACAGAACCTCCCACATAAGCGCCAGACCACAGGAAGAGGTTGCCGTCAAAGTTCTTGCCCCCGCAGCCGAAGCGCCGATTGCCGCACTCATGGAGCTGTGCTCGCTTTCCACCGGTATAAATTCCGTATCTATCTCACCGTTTGCAATCATGGACGACACAAACTGAGGTATTTCCGTAGAAGGGGTAATAGGAAAAGCCGGCATAACATCCGGGTTAATCTGCTTAATTGCATGGGCAACCGCTTCATTACCTGACATTCTTTCTTTAATTGCCATTTTACTCGCCCTCCTTCATCGAAATCGCATTAAAAGGACATGCCTTGGCACAAATGCCGCAGCCCTTACAATGTGCATAGTCAAATTCCCCTCTTTTTCCTTCGGACACCGAAATACAGGTATCAGGACAATAAGGCACACACAGAAGGCATTGCTTGCACTTCTCCTGCTCCCACACGGGCGTCGATGTACGCCACTCTCCCGTCTCAAAAAGCTTTGACGTTGCAGGCTCATGTATCTGAAGCCCCTCCGTCAAATCCTGCCATGCAGTTTTTTCATTTATCAATTCTGCCTTTAATGCCATTAGCGCACCTCCTGAAATGCCATTTTCAAAGCTTTCATATTGCCCTCCAATACCTCAGGCTTTTTTGCAAATTTATGTTTTAGAGAGCCTTCCATTTCCTGCAGGAACTCCTCCTCCCCCATAAGCTCGGACACCTTCACAATAGCCGCCAGCATGGGTGTATTGGGAAAATATTTACCCAGTGTTTCCATACAGACCTTTCTTGCATCAATAGTAAATACTTTGCCCTTGTAGCCGTTTAAAAGAGGAAGTATCTCTTCTTTATTTCTCAGCGTATTAATCAAAATAGCGCCGTCTTCCTTTAACCCCATGGTAACATCCACCGTATGTAGCAATGTATCATCCACAACGGCAACAAAATCCGGCTCGTAAATATTGGAGTGTACTCTGATAGGATTATCACTGATTCTGTCATAAGCGGTAATAGGCGCCCCCATTCTCTCAGGGCCGTATTCCGGAAAGCCCTGCACATGCTTTCCCATATTAAAAGCCACATCTGCCAATAATAGTGCCGCCGTTTTGGCTCCCTGACCGCCTCTTCCATGCCAACGAATTTCTGTTAAGGTTCTCATAGCTTTANTCCGCAAATCCTTTCTTGTAAAAGTGTTTATATAACACACAGAAGTGCCATNTTGTTTNTGCATAAAAATCATATTTTTGTAAGTATACGCTAAATGTCGGAAAATGTAAAGGTATTCGTAGACAAAAACAGTTTATAAATTGCACTATAAANTTAACCCGCTAATTTGNTTAGANGTNTTGAAGTTTCAGGGAAAAATAGTATAANTAATGTATAGCAAGCCAAACTTTTCCAGCATACCAGANGCAANATAAGCANTACAGAANCNACGCTTAAANCTNTNCNTAAGAAAAAGAAAAACAATTCCTATGAAAATGATTGCTATGAAACCGAGAGGAGGATTTTTTATAATGAATAAAAAAGAAAATATTGAAAAGAAGCTGACTGCCTCTATTTTTAGGGTGTCAACCATTACAGCCGCGGCGGCAATTTTGGGCGTGATTGCCCTTATTGTTATATCCCGTCGATATTCTTATGCGTTGGAAAATTTCGGCTTTGCACAAGGGGATATCGGAAAGGCGATGTTTGAATTTGCAGATATCCGGTCATCGCTTCGAGCCGCAATCGGTTATGATAATGAAGATGCCATTAACACCGTAGTAAAACAGCACGATGAAGCGAAAATCCTATTTAACGATTATTTTGCAGAAATCGAAAACACAATTGTATCGGATGATGGCAGAGTTACATATGATGCGATTAAAGCAGAACTGGATGATTACTGGAAACTGGATGCCAAGATAATGGATCTGGGGGCAACAACGGATCGTGAACTTTGTGTTCAGGCACAGGATTTGGCACTCACCGAACTAACAAGCGCATATAGCAGTATTTATGATAAGTTGGAAATGCTATTAAATGTAAAAGTCAATGAGGGAAATCGTCTTGCCAAGACACTTACAATAATCGGATNGATTCTTGTTGCGGCAATCCTTGCCGTAATTGTAATAGCAATGGTATTATCCACCAGAATTGGCAGAAAAATTGCCAGAAAAATTTCCGTTCCTTTGAAAAAACTGGGTGAACGCCTCAAAACATTTGCGGCGGGAGACCTTGCTTCTCCATTTCCTATAATTGAAACAGGGGATGAAGTGGAAGATATGGAAAACGATGCAAGGGAAATGGCCGACAATCTCGACACAATTATATATGATATCGGTGAAGTGCNGGGTGAGATGGCTCGTNGTAATTATNCCGNCAGGTCGAANGTTTCAGAACGGTATACCGGNGACTTNAAGANNCNGTNTGAGTCTATGCGTGGNTTNANAAACCAGATGACAGAGACATTATTATCCATTGGCGATGCCTCCAATCAGGTATCTGCCGGTTCCGATGAGTTGGCAACTGCCGCGCAATGCCTTGCGGAAGGTGCAACAGACCAAGCGCATGCTGTATCGGAATTACATGCAACTATTTCCAATATCACTTTGACAATGGAAAAAAGTGCACAGAGTGCAGACGAGGCTTATACCAAGGCACAAGATTATGCAGATGAGGCTGATAAGAGCCGTCAGGAAATGGATACTGTGATAGTTGCCATGGAGCGGATCAATGCTGCCTCCACAAAAATCGGGGATATTATATCCGAAATCGAATCGATTGCGGCTCAGACCAATCTTCTATCCTTGAACGCCTCCATTGAGGCTGCCCGAGCAGGAGAAGCAGGACGTGGTTTTGCGGTGGTAGCAGCTCAGATTAGGGAGCTGGCAGATCAAAGCGCAAAGGCTGCAGTAGATACCAGAGACCTGATCGAGGCTTCAATCCGCGAAGTTTCTACAGGAAACAGTGTGGTAGATCACGCATCAAGCGCTATTGAATCCGTAGTGGATGGAATCAAACAGATTGCCGAATTCTCCAGAAACCTGAAGGTTATAATGAATGAACAGGCAGAAGCAATGCGACAGGCAGAAATAGGTGTAAATCAGATTTCAGGTGTCGTACAAAGCAATGCGGCAACTGCCGAAGAGGCATCGGCAACCAGTCAGCAATTATCCGCACAGGCCATGATGCTGGATCAGCTTGTTAAACAGTTTGAATTGACAAAACAAGGCTGATATCAAATTTGAAGAAAAAATTGGCGCTGCAATGTATATGAGCCTATGAAAGTTTTTTGTAATTTAAGATTTACAAGGTCTTCTACGATTATATCTATATCGTAGGAGACCTATTATTATGGCAGGAGAAAAGAAACCTGTACACAAGGTGCAAAGAGGATGTTCCGCTCAGTGAATCCAAGAACTCACAAGGCGAGAACATCCTCTTTTTTTAACATATTTTATAAATTATACTTTTAATTATAAACTTGCAGCCTGCTCTACGATTCTCTTAAGAGCCTCTAATGCCTCACCGGGAAGCTTATCATAGCCTTCCTTCTTGGTAGCAAAGCCTTCTACTGCGTCTACACGGTTCTGCATAGCAGCCTTTAATGCGGCTGTGTACTCCTTATCGTTCAAGTCAGGAGCAAAGCCTTCCCAATCCATAATCTCGATATCGGAGAAAGGACCCCACTGCTTGAAGGAAGCCTTCTTCTCAACGATAGTCTCCAAAATTCCAAGAGTATCGGCAGGCTTAACCTTCTTGCCCATGAAATCACCAGTGTTGATGATATAGCAGTCTACGTTCTTCTCCTGAACCAGCTTCTTGAACTTCTCATAGTCGTTTGCCAGAGGATAGGTTCTGAAAGGATTAGCATAAGGAACGATACGAAGTGCATTCATATCAGTACCTGCTGCCACACGCTCTGCCGTAGAAGTCTTAGTTGCCAAGGTTGCACNCATAACAGATGCAAGTGCAGCGCCCTTAAGCTTTACTACAGGGAGAATGGTAGGGTCTTTCATAATCCAAAAGATTGCGTTTACAGGAGCGTCAATCTTGTCTACACGGTTAGGAGACCACAATTTGGACTTAATTGCACGTCCGTTACCGTTTCTGATATCCTCTGTAACAAGCTGAACCTTTCCGTCCTCGTCAAGGGTTGCGGAGCAATTCTGAGCGGTAAGCAAATAGGTATTATCAGGACATCCTGTAGGATAATCCGCGGTCTTATCAAAGTAGGTAGGCTCCAAAGCAACGGATGCACAAGTATCGGTGTTGATAATAAATGCATCGTCATGAAGAACCTTAATCTCATACTTGCCGTCATGCTTTGCGTGAGTCAAGGTAGATTTGCCGGAACCCGACAAACCGTAAACAGATGCAACAAACTTGCTGCCGTCTGCCAGAATGTATTCCTTCTGTCCGCCGTGGCAGGAAGCATAACCGTTTCTGTTAGCGATAGCCCAAGCCATAGTCAAAGTACCCTTCTTGTGCTCGCCGAAATACTTCATACCAAGGATACATGCACAGTTCTGGTCCGTATCAAAGTAGCAGAGAGTCAAAGGGTCACTCAGGCAGCTGAAATCAAGGTCAGGAGCCTCGGTAGGTACCCACTGGGGATTGGAGAAAATGTAAACATCAGGCTCCTTGCCGCCGCCTACAGGCTGGGAGTTCTTGTACATCTCAACATATTTGTCAGACATATACTGGAAATTCAGCATCCAGTTGTAAAGGATATTCTCTTCTCCTTCGGGAATCAAAAGATGTGCCTTTACCATAAATTCAGGGTCGAGACCTATGTAACACTCAGCATGGTACAAAGTCTCCCAACGTGCCCTGTAAACCGCATCCATAACAATCTTATCAAGCTTGCCGGCATCCACACCGGGTTCGCCCTTAATACGGCGCGCCTGAGCATAGCGGCCGGTAACTGCGCCATCATTGAAAAGCAGAACTTTTGCGTCTCTCTCAAGCCCAATCTCCTCTGCTCTGTAAACAGGCATATCGGTAACTACGGTACCGGGAGAATTCTTTGCTAACTCATATGCCTCCTTTAAGGTGTTCACCTTTACTACGTTATTGCCGTAGAAAGCGCCCTCAATGATAGAACGTGTTTTGGAAAAACCAGGCTTGCCTGCGCCGATCTCGGAAATCGGATAATAAGCTTTTGTTGACATTTGATACGTCCTCCTTAAAAATGTATTTTTTACTCTCCGGAAGATAATGCTCCAAGAGGTAATATGTGACCTTACGGCAATTCCCACCGTTTTGCTAAAGAATCGCTATATTCCTTTGTATTATCTCAAAACTGCAAATAAAAGTCAAGAAAGGGATGCAAAATTTTATGCCGATTTTACAATTAGAACTTTAGAATACCAACTGGCTCTTCTCCCTGACTTCCTCCTCAGCAGCCTCTTTTGTTCTTCCTGCAAGAATATCGTCATTCCAAATTTGCTGCTGTTTTTCAAACTTTTCATCCGGATTATGGCACTGTATCCTGTCTTTTTCATCCTTGGTTCTTAGTTGCTTTCATTATTTAAAATCACCGTACTGCCAGCCCTTGTCTCCCTGCGGAGCCATTCCCTCTCCTCGTTATTCAAGTAAGGAGAGATTTTCTCAAACACCTGCCTCTGATAGCTATAAAGACAGATACGGACCTCCTCCGTCAGATACTTTTCATCGATGGCTTCCATGTCGATTGGCACCCATGTGAGCGTGTCAAAATGCATAAACTGACCATACTCATTTTTCACATCATATCTTGCAACCATTACATTTTCGATACGAATACCATGGCTGCCCTCCACATAGATTCCCGGCTCGTTGGTAACGTCCATGCCCTCCTCAAAAACCGCTTCGTCAGCGCCCCCGCTAAAGCGCCAGCGCAGGCTCTGAGGGCCTTCATGCACATTTAAAATATAGCCCACGCCATGACCGGTTCCGCATTTATAGTCAAGCCCCAGATTCCAAATAGGCTGGCGTGCCAGAATATCCAGATTACGCCCACTGCAGCCGTGCAGCCAGCGCGCGTTAGTAAGCTTAAGCATACCTGCGGCAACCATGGTATAGTGAAGCTTCATTTCATCGGAAACAGGACCCAGCACAATGGTTCTGGTAACGTCCGTGGTTCCTCCCAGATACTGACCTCCTGAATCCACAAGAAGCATCCCCTCCGGTTTCAGAACCGCACAGTTTTCAGAAGTTGCCTCATAATGCATCATGGCGGCATTTTCCTTGTACCCTGCAATGGTCGGGAAAGACAAATCCAAAAATTCCGGTATCTGCCGCCTGAGCCTCTCCAGATAATCCGCCGCACTGACCTCCGTAATCTCCTGTCTGCCGATATTTGTTTTCAGCCAGTAGATAAACTTTGTCACCGCCACGCTGTCCTTTAAGTAAATCTCCTCCATATTGGCAAGCTCTGCGGAATTTTTTACCGCCTTTAAGTCTTCTGTAGGGTTTTTNTTTTNCNCAATAGTGTGTTTTTTGTCAAGCAGCTTATACANCATATAGCTGNAGTACCGCTTGTNCAAAAGNAGACGTTTTCCTGCCTTTACTCCCTTTAAATAAGTCACAAGGCTGTCATATTCTTCCACCTGTATGCCATGAGCCATAAAATATTGCAAAGTCTTCTGTTCCAGCGCCTTTCCCTGAATAAAAAGCACTGTTTCTTTCTCCATAACCAAGGCATAGGACATTGCCACTGGATTACATTCCACATCACAGCCGCGTATATTAAACAGCCACATAATGTCGTCTAACTTTGTAAGAAGAAGCCCCTCCGCTTCCTCCTCCTTCACTTTCTTACGTGTATCGGCAAGCTTTTCCTCCACGCTTTTTCCGGCAATGCTTTCCTCCAAAACCCAGACCTTCCCCGCTGGGAAATCGGGTCTGTCAAGCCAAAGACCTTCTGTCAAATCCTGTTCATAGGCAAAACGAATGCCTTTATCTGCAAGCGCCTTTTCATAGCGCCGACCTTCCAGCATAGAAATCACTCTGCCGTCAAAGCCCAAAGTCTGCCCGTCCGTCATACGATTTTCCAAAAATTCCTCTATGGTGGGAACACCCTCGTCAAACATACGGAAAAGCTCCACCGTAGTGCCTTCCAATTCCTTTTTTGCCTGTATGAAATACCGTCCGTCCGTCCAAAGCCCCGCCCCATCCTGCCAGACTAGGAGCGTTCCGTTAGAGCCGGAAAANTTACAGAAATATTCCCGTACNTNAAAGTAATCGTTTACATACTCGGAATTATGAAAATCTGCCGTGGGTATCATATAGTAATCAATACCGTTTTCCCGCATAAGCTCTCTTAATGCCTTTAATCGGTTCTGTATCTGATAATTCTCCATAAACTTCCTCACTTCCGAAATCTGCAATATACCGCAGGCTTCCTGTTAATAACCTTCCGTCAGTTCCCCCTTACATAATCCCACTGCCCTCGAAGTGCCGATGCGGTCACAGCCAAGCCCGATAAACATTTCCAAATCCTCCAATGTGGACACGCCTCCTGCCGCCTTTATTTTCACATTCGGTCCTATATGCTTTTTAAACAGCTCCACATCCTCCTTGGTTGCCCCGTCCGTGCCAAAGCCTGTGGAGGTCTTAATATAGTCTGCACCTGCATTTGTCACGGCATTACACATGGCGATTTTTTCTTCCTCAGTCAAATAACAGGTCTCGATAATCACCTTAAGCACATGGCTTCCGCAAGCCTGCTTTAGCTGCCTGATTTCCTCTTCCACCTTATCGTAATGCCCGTTCTTTACATCACTGATATTTACCACCATATCAATCTCATTGCAGCCGTCCAAAAGCGCCTGCNTTATCTCACGCNAGCTTTGNCTCCGTAACACTATAGCCCAAGGGAAAGCCTACTACCGTACAAATATTCNATTTNTCCCCATAAGTANCTGCAATCCGTTTGATATAGGTAGGCGGAACACACACACTTGCCGTTTGATACTGAATTGCCTCCTCACAAAGCCTTGCAATGTCCTCCCATGTGGCAAATGCCTTTAGCTGGGTGTGGTCTACCCTTTGAAGCATCTCTTTTGCGTTCATACTATTGTTTCCTTTCCGGTTTATTATACGTCTTATATCCATACGGCTAAAACGTCTTAATTCGTTTTAACACTTAACATTATATACGATTTTAATACGAGAGGCAAAAAAAAACAAGGTAAAACCACGTTGGATTCTACCTTGTATAACACTACGTTCCTATTTATACTTTACCTGACAATGCGTTTCCCTTTTACAATTTTATTTATAATCCACAATCTAAGTGTTTGGTTTCATTATGGTAATTCCTATATTCCCCTGCTCCACAAGCGCATTTATAGTAATCTCTATAACAATAAATCATCATTCTACAACTAAGAGTTTTGCCTTCTCGGACATAGGTATGTGTTCCAGCACTATGTGAAGTATAACACATATTTTCATTCCATAATGAAAATGCACACTCATGCGTTGCCTGCGTACTCGCTGCCGCATTTGCAGTAATCGAGCAGCCAAGCAGCATAACAACAACCAAANTTATTAAAANTAATNTTCTCTTTGAATTTTTCATAAGTAAANTCTCCTTTCGTTGCAATTATGTTTACCGAATACTTTATATTAATCACAAATACTTATGACATAATTTATTATAACTCTGCATTGTTGTAGTTGTCCGCTTGAGTTATATATTTTCTTGAATTTTAAGTTATATATTTCACGTATTTTAAAATTAAAATGCTTTTTACAGTTCACTCAAATAAAGCTGCGCCCTGTTTTGAATGATATCAATCACCTCATCCAAGGTCTTTCTATCATAAAAATATTCAANCGCNTCCGCCATAACAAACTCCTTTATCGCCTCCGCATCGGTATTGTCGGGGATTGCCGCCGCTATCGCCTCCCTGACCTTTTGTACCTCCTCCTCAGTCATGGCGTAAAACGGCTGTCCGTTATAGTATGTTACTGGCTGCTCTATCTTCTCGCCGTTCTCATCCAGAGAAAAACTTCCGTCCTCTTCCCTCTGATACTGCTTTTCCAATACCTGTTTTTCCTCTTCCTCAAATTCAGCCTTCCTTGCGGGAAAATCATAGTTTCTTTTGCTTTGCAGTAAATATTGCTTCAGCACATCCCATGCTCCCTCCTTATGCCTGCTGTTTTTCACAATGCTTATGGCGTCGGACGGAAACAGCCGGCATTTCATGCTGCCGTCCGAGCTGGGATAACCTATTATTGTCAGAGAATCCCCATATGTCATTTCCTCATATTGAAAGGATGAAAAAGTAACAATCCCAATCTCTGCCATTACTTTTCCCCCATCCTCCAAAAGCTCCCTCCAGACGTCCGCATTGGAAGAATTATCCCGGTTAAGCGCCTTAATCCTTAGAAGCAGGTCCTTAAAGGGCGCCTCATCAAAATGACAGGTCTTTAAATCAAAATCCACATAATTATCCAAGCCATATTTTAAACAAAGCTGCAGGATTCCATAAGCATCCCCGTCCCACTCGAACTCCACATCGGGATTTTCCTCCAGATACCTTATAAATTCTTCAATGCTCCACCCCGGCTTCCCGCCTACCTGAGAGGTCCGCCCCACAAGAGCGTTTAATATAAATTGTCTGGGAATGCCATACAACCCGTTATCCCTTTCAAACGCCCCTATCACGGAATCTATATAATCCTCCCTGCGAACGGACATATCCTTCTGCAGGTAAGGGGTCAAATCCTCCAAAGCCTCCGCATTCATATAGCTTTGGAACAAATTATAATTGACAATCATCAAATCAGGGCTATTCTGAGACACCAATCTGGCGTTAATCAACGCCAAATTATCATCCCTTCCCTTATTGTAATCGTAAACCAATTCATAGGTCAGGTGATATTTGTCGCTCTGCTTATTATAGTCCACAACAAAGCCTTGCAGGAGAGCATCCATCTCGTCCGTTGCAACAATCAGTAGCTCTTCTTTTTCTTGAGCCTGTCCGGCTTTTGTCTCCTTATCCGAAAGAATGGCAAGCGTTATGGGCTTTCCCTCCTGTATATCCACATAGGAATTGCCCGTAATAACTCTTATGCTCCCCTCCGCCAAGGCAGAAACGGCACATATGGCGGCGGAGTCAATATCACAGTCAAGCCAGCGGCACACAGCCCTTTTCTCCCCGCTGTCGGGATAATATTCATACAGATACTGCGCATCATAATACAGCACCCTTCCTTCCACGCCTGTGTACAGAGCGCCGTTCCCCGTAATAGCCCCATCCTGCCTTGGCTTTCCCGAATACCAATCTGCCTTGGCAAGCCGGAGGCGGAACGCCTCTCCATAAGTAACGTATATCTCACCGTCCTTGCCAAGACAAATATCCCTTATGTCCTTTACCTCCACCATTCCCGCAAATTGTTNCTTTTCATCAAAGCCGTACACCTGCTCCCCTGAACAAACGTACAGTCTGCNGTTCTCATCAGCCAGTATTTTTTTTATNAGAAATATGCCCCCGTCTCCCCTAAGCCGCTCCGTAATATCCGCCTCGGATATCAAATCGCCTTCGGAGCCGTAATATCTTAACATATAATCTTCGCCCCTAACCACCACGCAGTAGATTTCACCCGTCTTTCCAACACAAAAGCTGTCAATCCTCTCATCGTCCTGCAGCGACAGAGGCAGTCTTTCAGGCTGAGCCCCCTCCTCCATTACCTGTCGGTAAATCCCGGCTTTTTCATCTGCCGAAGCCTGAAAATAGATATCATTTCCCACCATGCAAAAGGAATCCTGCCTGGGGATAAGCTTGGTTATTTCGGCAAGCTCCATAAACTCTGCGGAGTAGCTTTTGACGTTTTGAACTGCCTGCCCATCTTTTAGCCCACAGCCCCAAAAACATATTACGCACAAAGCGCATAGCAACACAAAGGCAATATATGGACTTTTTCTTTTCTTTTTCATACTCCCTCCATGCCAAAGCAATTTACCGTAATACCATGCCCAAAATCCTACCTCACGGGCAGCTCCAAGGCATCCATATCCGCAAAATACCTCTCCACGGCTTGCTGTAGCAGCTTTGCCGTCTGCTCTGCCGTCTGCTCCCCATGAAAAAAGCCATCGAGAGCGTCGCTCGTATATCTGCTAAGCTGCAAAACATCCTCCCCCACGAAGGAGGAGTGCTCTAACATCCCGTAAAACTTTTCCTCCTGCTCTTGAGTCAAAGGCTTACAGTCGTATGTAAAGCCCTTAAAGGGTTCCGCCCACTCCCCCTTATCCGCCTCTTGCTTCGCCAAGGAGACTGCATACGCCACCGAGCTTAGGCGAACGCTGAAATAATCAACAATGTATCTCTCCTTTTTCTCCCTAATCAGCTCATTCTGAACCTCCTCCGACAAAAGATACCTTATAAATGCCGCCGCCCCCTCCTTCTGTTTGGATGCGCCGTTCAAATAAAGCTTCCTCAGGCTGATAAGGTGTCCTCTTCCCTGCTCATTGGGATAACCGATATACACGCAATCTCCCCCAAAAAGCGCGTCGCAAAAATTAAACCCCTGCGAAGCATTCCTCTCCAAGGTTAAATGTACGTTCTGCGTCAAAGTCCTTCCTTCCCAAGTACCCTCATAAGTCATTCCGTATCCTGCGCTGGTCTCTGCTCCGTACTCCTTGGCAAACTCCAATGCCTCTAACACCTCATCACCGCTAAAATCACAGGTTCCCTTCTCCCAGTCAATAAGCCTTTTATTCCCCTTATCTGATAAAATACCATCCACAAAAAGGTCTCTCCCTGTCGTGGTCTCCGCCACCTTCTCCGCCCCCGCAGCCCTTGTGCATACCACCAGCTCCTCCCAGGTCCAAGCCTCCCTGCCTCCTGCTCTTTCTCCAGAGGTTGCCAGCGTATCAAGGGACCATCCATAGGGGATTGCGTAAAGCTCCCCCTTTATCTCCCCCTCCTTCATAATACCCGGAAGGAATTCCTCCTTCTCCTTATCGGTAAACACCTCGCCCCAGGGCTGGATATAGCCTGCCTCGGCATAGCTGTAGGTATCCACATACCAATTCGACAAAATATCCGGTCCTTTGCCGGCGGTGATTTTCTCTCTTNTCCCTGCGCGATAGGCATTACTATCCTCATCATCCGGACNGTAAAGCATCGTTACATGATACTCGGGATATTGCCGGTTCAACCTGTCAATCAGTTCTTCCCATATCACCGCCTTAGATTCCCTGCTGTCTATTCCTAAATCTATGAAAATCTCCTGCGGTTCTTTTTCACCCTGTTCTTTTGACAAGCCTTCCTCCTGCCCCGGCGTTCCCACAGTCTCCTTATCCCCTCCCGTGGACTGCAGGGAATCCTCCCCACAGCCTGCAAGAAGAAAACATGCAGCCGCCAACAGCCACATTGCCTTATGCCTCATTGCCATAGCCTGCACACTCTCCCTTCCACGTTTATACTCTCTTTCCTCTCGCCCATCTCTTACCAGTCGCCGGGTTCATGTACATTTTCTTCTACTTCTTCGTATGTAATTGTACCTTCGCACTTCTTACATTGTTCCATAATAGTATAATAATAATTATATGTAGTACACTTATAAGTAAGCCCTGTTCCCTTGTCCGTGTGGGTATGATAAGCTACCACCTTCTTATCCTTAAATTTCTTGTCTACCTGTACAAACTTATGGTCGCAAGATGCCATTGCCGTCAGGCTGCTGCCCAGCAGAGACGCCGCCAGCACAATACCCATACATAGTTTTTTCATCCTGTTCTTCATGTATGCCTCTCCTCTCATCAACAATTAAAATTTTCTTTTCCCCTTTATGCGCATTTTAAGTATTTTAATTATATCATTGATAATTATTTTGTGTCAACATAGTCTTAAATTGTTTTATTTTGCCTTTTATATTCTCGTAACAGTTCAGACAGGTCACTGAACTGTTATGTATTCTCTAGCTCTTCGCAGCTCCATAGCCTAATCCATGTCCGGGCAAAATCATACCGGCAGACACTTGGAAAACGCTTCCAACGTATCTGCCGGCATCTCTTGCCCGTTTTATTCTGTTCAGATATTCAAAAATTCTCGCACAACTTCCTGCATCTTATCCACATCGCACTGCTTATCATGTACCACAGGCGCGGTACGGATTTCCTCGATTGCCATGGGAACCTTTACATTGGCAAGCTTGGATAATTCATCTACCAGCTCGAAATCGCCCATACTGTCATATTTTGCATCAATTGCATTCATTACGCTCCTAGTAAATTTGAATGGGCTCGCGGTAGAAGCAATCACAGTCTTAGCCCTATCCCCTGTCTGCGCCTTATATTTCTCATACACTACCGCCGCAACCGCCGTGTGGGTATCAATCACATAGCCGCAGTCACTGTAAATCTTCTTGATAATCCCTGCCGTCTCCGCCTCGGTAGCATAATTCCCGTAGAAATCCGACAGCTTCTCCCTCATCCCATCAGTGATGGCGTACTTACCCTGAGAGGTAAGCGTCGCCATAAGCTCCTTATTCTTATCAGAGTCATTATCGGCAATGCGGTAAATCAGACGCTCCAGATTGCTGGAAATCAAAATATCCATGGAACGAGAGCTTGTGAGGACAAATTCCCTGTTCCTGTCATATGTACCCGTGCTGAAGAAATCATACAACACTTTATTGTCATTGGAGGCACAAATCAGCTTTCCGATGGGAAGCCCCATATTCTTTGCGTAGAATGCCGCCAGAATATTACCGAAATTACCGGTGGGAACCACCACGTTAATCTTCTCTCCCTCAGCGACCTTACCCTCCTGCAAAAGCTTTGCATAGGCGTACACATAATAACAAATCTGAGGCACCAGCCTGCCGATATTAATGGAATTGGCTGAAGAGAACTGAAAGCCCTTCTCGTCCATCTTACTTGTAAGCTCCTTGTCAGAGAAAATCCTCTTCACGCCGGCCTGCGCATCGTCAAAATTGCCGTGGATACCCACCACCAGAGTGTTATCCCCCTTCTGGGTAACCATCTGCTTCTCCTGAATAGGGCTTACGCCGTTCTTGGGATAAAATACGATAATTCTGGTGCCTTCAACTCCGGCAAAGCCCGCCAATGCAGCTTTCCCTGTGTCTCCCGAGGTTGCGGTCAAAATAACAATCTCATTCTTAATTTGATTCTTCTTTGCGGAAGTAATCAAAAGATGAGGCAGAATGGATAATGCCATATCCTTAAATGCAATGGTAGAGCCGTGGAACAGCTCCAGATAATAGGCGTTCTCCGCTTCCACCAAAGGTGCAATCACCTCAGTATCAAATTTCTTATCATATGCCTTGTTAATGCAATTCTTCAACTCATCCTCGGTAAAATCCGTCAAAAAAAGCTTCATCACCTCATAGGCGACCTCCTGATAAGTCATGCCCGATAATTCCTTTAAACTTTTATCCAAGGCAGGGATATGATCCGGAACAAATAAACCTCCGTCATCGGAAAGCCCCTTTAAAATTGCCCTTGAGGCCGTCACCGGCTCACCCTTGCTTCGTGTGCTATGATATAATACTTCCATCTAAACTAACCATGTCCTTTCCGATACCTACATGTCGGAACGCTCCGCGCTCCCTGCAGGCACAACTATTCTGCGGTGTTCCCACCCATCGACATAGCTTTGTACTCTGCCATGTCGAGATTTAGGATAGTATAGCACACTTTTGTTTCTGACGCAATCACTTCACCTGAAAAACTCATGTCCTCCATGCTTAAACAAAAAGGTCAAATGCTCGTCAAACCATTTCATTTTACTGCTGTCAGCGTATTTTCTTGCCGCAAAATACAAGGCTCCCTCCGAGATATCCTCGCCCTCCAAAGCTCGTCCGACCGCTTCCACAGTCTCCTCGGTGATTTCCACCTTCCAGAACCTGCCGTTTGCCACAGGGGAAAATTGTGTGACTCCATTTGCCTTCTNNAACACCACATCGGACACTGTATCGGGAAATTTCTCATTNTTCATACGATTTAAAACCACATTTGCCACAAGAAGCNTTCCCTCCTCATCCTCCGTANCCGCTTCCGCCTCTACANTGCGGAACAGAACCTCCAGATCCTCTTCGGGCAGTTCATATGCAAGCTTTTTCNCCAACACATTACAATCTACCACTCTCTGACCGGACGCTGCGATACTGGCAATTCCCANAGTACTGCTTTTTTGGTCGGCAATTATACTTTTGGGTGCAGATATCTGAAAAGCCGATACTGTGCTCAANTTGCTCTCCACACCCTCAATACATAAAAATCCAAATAAAAACAACAGATATATTAACACCAAGCAGCTTAATGCTTTTTTATACATTGGACAACACCTCCGATATATTAGTTTATGAGACAAGTCCTAAAAATATTTCTAATTTGTACAAATTCATGAAAAATGTTATACTATATGCATCTACAAATATCGCGCAGCCTTAACAGAAAACTTATATGATTGTTACGGCGGCGCATCGGAAATGAGAACAATGAAGGACGACGGCAAAAAGAATTTTCAAACAGAACATTTACACCGTGTATCCCCATCCTCTCACAAAAATGGCGACGTTTATTCCCGCGCGTCCTTAACCTATCGCCGCAAGCATATCAG
>WFLY01000030.1 GCA_009177215.1 Bacillota bacterium | reverse complement strand
TATCATTTATTAGTCTTTACTAACTGCTGTGTAAAAAAATTACTCTACCTCAATTATCTCGGCATCGGCTTTTCTAAGGGATAACTCATANCCTNTNACCNTCACTTCTACANGGTCNCNCANAGGCGCTACTTTTCTGACAANAACCTCAACACCTTNCNTAATTNCCATGTCCATNATCCGNCTCTTGACNGGACCTTCTCCCGTCAGCCTTTTCACCTTCGCTGTCTGCCCGCAGGCAACTTCTCTCAACGTTTTCATATTAAACCTCCATTCTTGCTCAAACCCGCGGATTTGGGCGCAAGCACAATATTTGCAAAACAAACAAGTTCGTTTGTGGAAAATCTCTGATTTTTCACATTTTTCTCCATTCCTTATTTTTAAATTAAACTAAAATCTTGCTCGCCATATCTTTTCCTATAGCTATTCTGGAGTCTTTAATATTGACTATCAGATTCCCGCTGACCCGGGAAATCACCGTCACTGTACTTCCTACAACAAACCCCAGATTTTCCAAGAACTTGCGTGTTTCCTCCTTTCCACCGACCTTCTTGATGGTATTGAGTTCTCCCTCTTTTGCAATTGTTAACGGCATTATCTCATCTTCTTTCTCTTTGATAGTTGATAAAGCTTTCCATTTCTACATTGGTTAGTATAAGCTAACCTCGCGCAGTTGTCAATATATTTTATCAAAAAAATTGCAACAAATAGCCGGCAGAAATATCATTTCTGCCGGCTAACCAGCTTAGTCTAAATCATTATTCATAATATCTATTTATTATAAAATTATTATCTAATTATTATCAAACTCAAATGTTTCAACAATTTCTTTCAGAACATTCACGCTTGATACCGTATTGCTGGTTAAATCAAAGTTATCACTGGTAACTTCTACTACATTGGAGGTCTTTTCGGCAATATCATTTACACCGATAGAAGTCTCCAGCTGCTCCTTATTCTTCTTGACATTATTGTTCGCCTCTTCAATCCTCTGTACTACCTCATGTAAATTGGCGCTCATTTCCTTTACGGCTCTGCTCATTAACCCTGTCTCANCCTTACGGGTACAAAGCTTATCCNTAAAGCTGGGAGCATGGAGCNTAAGCCNTGCCGTATCATTCATTTCACTCAATTCGGATTTTTTAAGACCACGTCAGAACTTTATCTAAGGTTTCAAATAATTTTTCAATATCAATCGGCTTTGCAATGTGACCGTTCATTCCACATTCCAAGGCTTCCTTCTTATCTTCTTCAAAAGCATTTGCCGTCATGGCTATAATTGGAATGGAAGCCAATTCCTTATTCTCCAGCTTACGGATTTGTCTGNTCGCCTCATAACCGTTCATNACAGGCATCTGAACGTCCATAAGCACCAACTGATAATATCCCGGNTCAGAATTATTCAACATATCTACGGCAATCTGTCCATTACCCGCAATCTCCGTACTAAATCCTGCGCCGCCTAAAATTGCCGCGGCAATCTCCTGATTCATATCGTTATCCTCAACCAGTAAAATACGCCCTGCGTGCCGTGTCTCCGTCTTTTCAACAGTGTTCTTTTCATCTTCCGCCTCCTGCTTTATGACGGAACACAAGCAGCTCCTTAGCTCTGACAAAAACAGCGGTTTACTGCAGAATGCCACAACGCCGGCTTCCTTTGCCTCCGCCTCAATGTCAGCCCAATCATAAGCAGTCAGGACAATAATCAGAGCACTGCCGCCTGTCTCTTTCCGAATTCTCCGTGCCACCTCAACACCGTTCATATCAGGCATCAGCCAGTCAACAATATATACATAATAATCATCACCCCGCATAACAGCCTGATGAGTGCGCAGTACCGCTTCCTTCCCAGACAAAGTCCACTCCGCACGCATTCCCAGCTGCCCTAACATATAGGATACACTGTCACAGGTATTAAAATCATCATCCACTACCAATGCTCTGCAATTTTTCAATTCCGGTATATCCTGCGGTTCCTTCCCCTCGGAATGCAGTCGAAATGTAAACGAAACCGTAAACTCCGTACCGACGCCCTGTTCGCTTTTCACCTCAATACAGCCGTTCATCATATCCACGATATTTTTGGTAATCGCCATCCCAAGACCGGTTCCCTGAATTCCGCTGAGCGTAGTGTTTCTCTCCCTCTCGAACGGTTCAAAAATATGCTCTAAAAATTCTTCACTCATACCGATGCCGGTATCCTTTATCAGAAATTCAAAATTAGCATACCCCGTAGGCGCTCCTGCTTTTTCCGTAATTCTCATGCTTACAATGCCGCCTGCGACCGTATACTTAACAGAATTGCTGAGCAGGTTCAAAAGCACTTGATTCAACCGCAGCTTATCACAATAAATATCCTCATGCAAGACATCAACCGTATCAATTTGCATCTCAAGCTGCTTTGCGTGAACATCAGCCTGTAAAATATTACGCAGCCCATGCAGAATATCCGGCAGGCTGCATGGTTTCTCTTCCAAGTGTATTTTGCCGCTTTCGATATGACTCATATCTAAAACGTCATTTATCAGACTCAACAAATGATTTCCCGAAGTCATTATCTTGCCAAGATACTCCTCTACCAGTTCCTTGTTGTCAATATTTGCTTTTGCAAGATTCGTAAATCCCACAATTGCATTCATAGGAGTACGGATATCATGCGACATATTTGAAAGGAATACACTCTTAGCTTTGCTTGCCCTGTTTGCCTGAGAAAGTGCATTCTCAAGCAAGCTCTTCTGTTCCATTTCATAACGCATTTCTTCATCTACACTGCGGAAACCCAAAACAATATTATGCCTCTTATCCCATGCTCCGGCACGTACAACCTTCATTTGGAAATATTTCATCTCGCCATCTGCAAAGGTACGATAGTTTACATAAAATTGCTTCTTTTCTGCCAGCTCTTTCCTCAGTCTGTCCTTAGAGGAAGCCCCTCGCAGCATTTCCCTGTCCTCCGCATACACAAACTCCTGTATGTAACGCTCCATGCTTTCTTCCAGCGATATCTCCCCGCTAAAAGCAGCGTCAAACATATACTCATCGTCATTATTGTTCTGCACCGTAATTCCCGTTCCTGTGTCAAGATTAAAAGAGCAGACAAGATTGTAATCTATACTCAGCGCATGAACCAGTTCCATCTGGTGCCGTTCCTTCCTCTTTTCCTGTAGCTTTTGAGCCGTACAATCTAAAAGAAAGCGCTGGTAAACCAGTTCCCCATTCTCCCTTAAAAGCTTAATATTGCCCATCACATGCAATATTTCACCGTTTTTATGCTGTACACGGTACTCTACGCTGACATTGTCTCCTTCCTCTTTCAGTGTCCTGATGCTTTTTTGAAGCTTTTCCTTGTCTTCATCCATAACAGATGACGCAATCATATTAAATCCATCTGCCACCAATTCATTTTGAGATTCATAGCCAAGAATCTTGAGCGCTGCCCTGTTGATACTGATAACATGCCTGCCATCCAGCGTGTGGAGCATCACACCGCAATCAATTGAAGTAAAAATCGTCTCCAAAGTCCGGTTCTTTTTCATTATCTCCTGTTGGTAAGCACGCTCCTGCGTCACATCAATCGCCACGCCCACGGTTCCCATCACGCTGTCGTCAAGATTATACAGAGGAGATTTATAAGTCATAAGCGTTCTCATACCATCCCCTGTTTTAATCGTCTCTTCGGATACACAGGTCTGCCTCTTGTTCATTACCTCAAGCTCCGACTCTATGCAGGCGGGATCGTCCTGCTCAACATCCCAAATATAAGCATGTCCCTGCCCTTCTACCTGCTGCTTGGTTTTATTGACCGCTTTGCAGAAGCTGTCGTTCACCTTCCTATGGATACCCTCCTTATCCTTAAACCAGACAAGGTTGGGGGTATTGTTAATTGCCGCCTCAAGATAATGACTGGTCTGCCAAAAATCCCTGCTCATTTTATAGGTCTGCTGCCATCTACAGATACGAAATCTAATTTCTTCATCTGACATAGGCATTGTCCATATATCTTTCATTTCCGAAAAATTATCCTTCAAAAGCAGAATTTGTTCTTTATCCGCAAGCACAATAAGCTCACATTCCCTGCTCTTACCCGACATTAGGGTCCGCAGCGCTTCCTTTACATCCAAATCCTGTAAATTGACCACAAGCACATCCGCCTTAGCCGACAGCGCTTCCTCCGGCTTGTCGCTTTCAGAGAATCTATGCATAAAATGTTCAAGTGGAGTCATTTCCCTCATCATTTCAAATACTCTGCATTGATGACCTGTTAAATAAAAATGAATTTGGCAATGGTACATACCCGTTTCCTCTCTATCCTAAAATTATTTCCCTGACAACTGTAGTACTTATAGACTTTATTTTGACCGGTACCGATATCTTAAACAGTTCAGTTATAAAATTACGCCTATACAGTTATTCTAACAACCATATGAATCTATGTCAATATTCAGGATTGCCCCGTATTTAGGATTCATCCTGCGCTGCTAACGGCAAAGTAACCGTTCACGCACAAAAAGCATCGGACCTTACAGCCAGATGCTTTTATGTTTTTATCCTGTTTACGAATTTCCTGTCCGCCATCCTCTATGAGTCAGATATCATTCGGCTTTCTGCCGATATTTCATATCCAGAAAAGCTTCCTTGTCATTTTTAAACAGATACCCGTATTCGGGATTATTACCCACCAAAATATGTGGAAATCTCCCATAAACCTCTTTCATACGAGACAACCTCTTTTCAGATACACGCGCCATTTCAACCGTTCCATCCACAAGAGCAAGACAAAGATAGTAATTAACCTTATTTCTGACCCGTTCTGTCTCGCTGTACATCCAGACAATTTTTGCGTTTTCCACCAATATGCAGCGCAGATCATGACTGAATGTCCATCGTCTGCCAATCCACACGTTTCCGATTTCCTCGGCTGCGGCAAAATCATTGTTAAGCTGCTCCAGCGTAACCCCCTGATTTTCTGCCAGATACTTCTTCACTCTTTTCCTTACCGAATTGGTAAGCTGTCTTACAAAAATGAGCAAGCCAAACAGCACAAATACAAGCCCCAATCCTGAAATACCGTAAATATTGCTCATGGACTCCGTCTTTGCAAGTTCGGGAACCAAACCTCCCAATGCCTCGACAGCAGAAGGTCCATACTTCCAAAGCATTGGTACCGCCAACCCAAAACATATCAGAATAATTACGCCCGTGCTTAACCATGTCTTTACTGTCAGTTTCGTTATCATATTCTTTCATTCTCCTTAAATATGTATGTCTNACTGNCATTCAGACAAACCTGAAAANATGAGACCGTANACTAACCGAAATGCGTTTTTGTTAATTTACCTTATNATTCTGCCGTGATTTCTATACTGTCGCCAACCCGTTTCCTGACAAGTACCATAAAAAATCCAATCGTATCTTCCGAATTAAAACCAAAAGCTTTATCACAGTTTTTCTTTGCAGTGGCATCCTCATAATAAAATCCGGCAGAGTAACTCTTGTAATAAGTCCGCACTTTGTTCACACGAACTGACCCCGATATGACCTCAGTCTTGATTTTCTTCAGGCGCTGGGAATCAACGACAGTCACCAATCCTGCCCCTGAAAACAAAACCCAATAACGGCTGCCTACAATACCGTAAAGCATGGTATCCTTTCCCTTCTCCTGAAATACCCAATCCTGACCCGTATTCAATATATCCTCGGCAAAGCATTCACGCTCTGCAGGCGAAGGCAGCTCTTTTTCTATGTTTTTTTCCAGTCTTCCCATAATTTTATCCGGCTTTGACTGGTTCTTCTGGGAAGTCCAAAGCAGCACTGCCGAAATTTCCCCCAAAAGCAATCCCAATGGCAGGTGAAAAGCAAGGACTCCCTGCAGATCCTGACCTACCGCTACGCCAATGACTGTCAATATAACCGTGCCGCCTGCCACCGAAAGGTATGCAAGACGACGCGCATGGTTCAGACTGAAATCACACCATTTCTCCACCCAGCCCCGCTGCGCATCCAAAAGCTTCTGTATGGCGCTTTCGGTACCGGATGCCGATCCGGAAGACGGTTTCTTTCCTTTTGAAAAAGCATGAATTACACGGTACACAAAAATCAGAAGACTGAGTACAGCCGCCATAACCGAAATCCATATTTCATACTTAGCCATACCGTTAACGGCTCCTCGCTCTAAATAGTACCATTCCATGCTTTGACCGCCGTTTTCCAGCTTCATGCACATGGTTTCCAAAACCTTACCGTATTTATCACCAAAATAAGCATCGTAAATTTCGGCGCTGCTGTCATCATGGGCATAGTCGGCATAAATTTCCACCACATCGCTGTCCTGCAGATAGGTACATACACGCTCCACATCGCTTTCCCCCATCGGCTCCAAGGAGCCCTCCACGAGAATCGGAGCCATGTTTTTCTCATCCCTCATCTCAGCCACCAGACCCATTTTCCTCATAAGGGCGTTAAATTCTCCGGAGTTCCTCTCCTCAATCACGACATAAATAAATGCCTGCCGCTCCTCGTCATATACTACATACCCTTTAGTCCTGACACGATCCGGATCACCTGAGTAATACTCCTCCACACAGGAGGCAACAGGATATGCCGCCTCATATGATATGTACCTTCCTTCCGCCTGACTAAACTCCTCTCCTGTTTCAAGGGGTTTCGCTCCCGACAGCATATTCAAAAACGGCGAACCGCTAAGCAGCAAAAGACCCACCCCTGCCGCAAGCATACATAATGTTATTATTATATTTAACAGCTTTTTCATATAAAAACTCCTTCCGATTATTATCCGTAAAGCATTTTATTCTCTTACCTTGCATAAGCTTGTGGCTTCAACGTCGAACCCAATTACCAAAACCAAAAAGCGTCTTTTTATAATGCTGAAGCTCCTCTTTTGCCTCTGCATGGTTCCCTGCCTTCTGCAGGTAAGCCACCGCCTTGGGGATATCCTGAGCCACGCCCAGACCCTGTCCGTAAATCACGCCACGCATATAGTCAGCCTCCCAATAGTCCCAATACACCTCATCCAGAAATACCAGTGCTTTCACATAATCCTTGGGCGTACCCCAGCCGTTAAAGCAACACTTTGCCAGATAGAAAACGCCCCATTTGCTTCCTTTGTTATAGGCAAAGAATAGCAATGAAAACGCCTTGTCATAATCCACGGGAACCCCACGTCCTAAAAGGTACGCCTTACCCAACAGATTGTGGCTGCCGATATCGCCGGATGGGATATCCTTCTCAAAACATTTCACGGCATAAGCTTCATCTTTCTGTGTGCCCATGCCCTCAGCATAGCAGCGCCCCACATCGCCCCATGCTCCCGGATGACCTCCCTCGGCTGCCTCCTTAAACCAGTGGAACGCTTCCTCCTTCCGCCCCTCCTTCTCCAGATCCTCCGCATAGACAGCCTGATGAAGGGGATGTCCATACTCAGCACCTATTTTGAAAAGGTCTTTTGCCATCTCCGGTCTGGGAGCAATGATATCCTCATCCCCTTTAGTATAATAACGATTTAAATTATTGGCGGCAAAATACATACCGCCCCGTAATGCCTTCCAGAACCAATCCTCACTCTTGGAGATATTCTCTCTCAAATATTCCTTATAAGCCACCTGATTCGGGAAAGAGCTTTTCTTCTTATTTTGAATCTTTAAGAAATCCCACCAAAAATAGGAATTGCCAATGACATACTGACAGAAAGCATTCCCCTCCTCAGCCAGCTCCAAAACCTCGTCAAAAGCCTCCTGTAGGTTGGCAAAAGGCATTGTCTTCTTCACTGCGGGCTTAAATTCGCCGCTGCGCAGCGCCACCAGCACTCCCAAAGCGCTGCCCTGTTCCACTGACCTATGCAACAACTCTGTGGCACGGTCGTCATCCTCCGGAAAACCATGACCAATCCATACATACTGGCGACCGCACAGACACCTTGCCAATATACAGCTGGCATCTCCGTCCCCGGCAGCGGAAGCCTTTTCCAAAAGGGTAAACGCCTCTTTGCCGCGCCCTGTTCGTTCGTGGTAATAGATATCCTCCAATGCTTGAAGAGCCTCAGGACTTAGTGTTTTACTCATATCATCTACACTCCTTTTAATTGTTTATTCATTTACTTAACCCACCTTAGAGAGGCGTACCCATTCACGCTCTTCTCAGGACACGTTCAATCCTTTCACGTAAATCCTCTGTATTAAAAGTATTCAGCACCTGATTGACGAAAGTTTTTACGTGATAGTCTGTTGACACCAGCTCCATCCTGCCCGCTTCCACCTTGGACAAATCGAGGATAATATCGCTCAACCCCACAATTGCGTTCATAGGGATCCGAATCTCATGTGACATATTGGCGAGAAATGCACTTTTGGCAATGTTCGCCTGCTCCCGCACCTGCTTAATCTCATCTATATAATTTCTGGTCTCCGTAACATCCCAAATCAGTACAACATATCCCTTGTTCTTCCCAAATCTATCAGGAATCTGCCTCACATGCCCCTGATAAAAGCTGCCATTCAGACAGAATTCTTCTTTTACATCCCCTCCCAGCATATTTTNCANAAANCCTTCCAGCTCATCGNCTCGCTTTCCTATTNTGCGTGCTCCCAGTCCTGCAAAAATATCGNCTGCAGCCGGATTATAGCTGACAATCCGTCTCTGTTCATCCAGTGCGATCACGCCGTCGCTTTTTCATAGCAATAGCTAAACATAAAATAACAGTAACTGATTGGAACCACCAAAGAGCCCAAATACTGCATCTTCACAGCCACAATAGCCGCCTCTATCGTAGGCGCCGTCAACTCTAACAGATAGCCCGCATTCTGTACCAGCGTACCCATCAAAAAATATTGCATCAGCTTCTGCTCTCTGGAACCATCCCCCTTGATCAGCAGAAATAATGCAATAATAATAACACAGATACCAAAAATTCCAAGTTCCAAAAACACAAAACTCATAGTTATGTATCACCACACATAATTTTCTCATTTTCTAAAATGAAAACACATTATTATCATATCAGTTATCCACACATTTGTCTACAAAAAATTATCTCCGGCATATACATAACCCATTTTTTGCTCCATACCTATCCTGCCCCATGTTATATCTGCACTATCCACTTATTTATTAATTTATCTGTCATATAGCACTTGCATTTTGTGTCATAAAGTGCGATAATTGCTATAGTTCACTTTTAATGAGGAGGTAATTAACATGAATAAAACTTGGACTGTTCATTCAAATGGTGTAGACCATCAAATTGTTTACAAGGGCAGAAAGCTTTTCGTTGACGGACAACAATATAAGCTGAAAAGCGCTAACTGGTTCATTCAGCTCATCGACTATGCCATCAACTTCGGTGATGTCACCTGTCGTTTCGTTGTCATTGGTAACAAGGTGGATTTGGCAGTAAACGGCACTTATGTGGACAGCGGCAAACCCTATGAGCCCATTTCCAACATTCCTGTCGCAGTGTCAATATTTACAGGAATCAGCGTGGTGCTGGGTTTCCTGATGAACAGCTGGATCGGCGCATGTATCGGCGTTCTTCTGGGTATGCTGTATTTCAATCTGTATTTAAAGAAGAATTCCCTTACACCCGTTATTATTTGTTTTGTTATTGCAAGCATACTTCAGGTTGCATTGGGATTTGCAGTGGCTCTGCTGCTCACCCCTTTACTGGTATAGAGTCTTCTGCTGAGGAGCATTTCATGCCCTTAATACGACATACATATCATTAAGGAAAACAGTTTATGGATAATCAATATCAAAATCAAAGCGGTCATACAGACAACCCTTATCATGAAGATCCGTTCCGACAGGCTTCACCGTACCAACAGCCCGTAGTTATTGACGGTCTGGCACACAAAAAAGACAGACTGGCAACAACCTCTTTGATTGTGGGCATCTTGGGAATATTTTTTTTCTGGTCCTTCATTATCGCAATAATTCTATGTTTGATAGGGCTTATTTTGGGAATTATAAGTTTGGCAAAAACCAAACAGCATTCCGGCATTGCGTTAGCGGGAGTCATCACTTCCACAATCGGCATGTGCCTGAGCGGTGTTATATTTTTCTTATATATTCTGCTGATTTAATTGCACAGGAGTAGGATATCACTGATTATGCCGGTTAATTGACAAATCAAATACCCCGCAGCAAGCTGACGGGGTATCAAGCTTGATACGCAGCAGAGCTGCGGGGTATTTGACCCTCGCGGCATTCGCCAAGGTCCTTCGGACTTTGGCTCATTGCCCGCGGGAATAAATAATTGCTTAATAAACGTAAAAAACTGCCTGTGAAAAGGCAGTTTTTTATGATACATGATTTTGCAGCATGGAAACCCTAGCTTTTAGAGTATCTATTTTAAAAGACTATACTATATATACATCCACCGCTCCCTGTATCAGTTCTTTCGTGGAAGAAAATATGGCGGAAATTAGGTTTATGAACCCTATTGTTTACCCAAGAAAATTTTTAAGTACGGATATGAAGGTATCCATATCGAGAGGTTTGGCAATATGGGCATTCATTCCGTTCGTCAATGCCGCAGCCTTATCCTCCTCCAACGCATTGGCCGTCATGGCAATGATGGGCAGATCTTTCACATCTTTTCTAGGGAGTCTGCGGATGGTCCTAGTAGCTTCATAGCCATTCATAATGGGCATCTGCACATCCATTAAAATTGCATCATAATAATTTTCTTCTGCCTTTTCCATGATCGCCACCGCATCTGTTCCGTCCGGTGCCGTGTCCACAAGAAAACCGGCCTCTTCCAAGATTACCTCTGCTATCTCACGGTTTAACTCATTGTCCTCCACCAGAAGAATACGCTTTCCGTTGAAATCAGCCAGAGTCCATTCCGGAATTTTCTCCTGTTTTTCCAGCAAATTGTTAGCGGCAAGCAACACCGTTTTCAGATCGGACATAAACAAAGGCTTTGCACAAAAAGCAGTGACCCCCGCCGCCTTTGCTTCCTCCTCAATATCCGTCCATTCATATGCAGTCAAAATGATAATGGGAGCCTCATTGCCGATCACATCCCGGATTTTTCTGGTAGTTTCCACTCCGCTAAGTCCCGGCATCTGCCAATCTATAATAAAAGTATGGTAGTAATCTCCCTCCTCATGGGCGCTCCTCGCGCGGTACACCGCCTCTCTACCGGAAGTCGTCCACTCGGANCGCAGNCCAATNTGNTTTAACATCTTGCNGACNCNGTCGCANNNNTTGAAATCATCATCCACNACNAGTGCCCGCANNCCCTCCAACTCTCCGATCCGTTCCTCAGTTTTTTCCGTATCCTGCAGCTTTAATCCAAGTTCTACCGTAAATGTGCTGCCCTTGCCCATCTCGCTCTCAACGCTGATTGTGCCGTTCATCATCTCCACGATGTTTTTGGTAATGGCCATGCCCAGCCCTGTTCCCTGAATACCACTCTGTGTCACGGTAGACTCCCGCTCAAAGGGTTCAAAGATATGCTCCACAAAATCCGGTGACATTCCTATGCCATTGTCCTTAATGATAAATGTATAATCGCCGTATCCGTGCCGGAATGTGGTTTTCTGTATGATCCGGAATGAGACCGTGCCTCCGGCGGGCGTATACTTCACCGCATTGCTTAACAGATTAATGAATACCTGATTTAACTTCAAAGGATCGGCTATAACATCCTCATTGGTAACCTCAAGGGTATCGATAAATAATTCAAGCTGTTTTGCTTTGATCTGGGGCTGGATGATATTTACCAGATTATGCATCAGCTCAGAAATATTGCACTCCTGCTCTTTAATCTGCACTTTCCCGCTCTCAATTCTGCTCATATCAAGAATATCATTGATGAGACTGAGAAGATGATTGCTGGAAGAAAGAACCTTCTGCAGACAATCCAAAACCTGATCCTTGTTGTCAATATGGCTGACGGCAATGGTAGAAAATCCTATAATGGCATTCATGGGGGTACGGATATCATGGGACATATTGGACAAAAATGCTTTCTCACCGAATCCAAAGCCCATTTCGATTCCTCTGAAAGGAACCGGCTCCATACGGGGCTTTGGAAAATCTGGCAGAAGCTCCGGCTCTTCGACACCGACAGGGCCATGGAGTTCCTCCTGCCCTTCTACTCCACCACCGGCAGGCCCGCTAAGAACCAG
>WFLY01000315.1 GCA_009177215.1 Bacillota bacterium | reverse complement strand
TGCAAAGTCTAAAAGCCCACGGTCAAGGCTCTCTGCAACCTGCCCGGTATCACCGCTGGTAATGTGGTAATGGATGCCTGCGTATTTCTCATTTAACCGACTGACCGCATAGGCAAGATACTTTATAAGATGGGATTCGGCACAGCCAATATAAATGTCTCCGCCTGTGATTTCATCTAATGCTTTGAACTCATTTTCGATCTTATCTGCCATAGCAAGAAGGTCTTCTGCCCTCTTTCTGAGCAGCATTCCCTCATCTGTCAAACTGACACTTGTACTGCCGCGCCTGAACAATTTTTTTCCAAGTTCCTGTTCCAGTTCCTTCATCTGTTTGGAAAGGGTGGGCTGTGTAACATGAAGTCGTTCAGCGGCCCTTGTCATATTCCCTTCCCGTGCAATTTCCAAAAAATATCTCAAAACCCGTATTTCCATAAACAGTCCCTTCGTTTTATACAATCCCCTCGTTTTAAGCAGTTCACTTACTCTTAAAAGTAGTACTATTATACACAGCANTAGATATTCCTGTCAAGAATATCACGATATAAATTATGANNATTAGNCATAGTAAAATAGTGCNGGTATAATACACTCAGNAGGTGCAAAGTTTGTGCCCAATGGCCACAAACTCAAAGACTGAGGAAGGGAGCATGATTATAATAATGGCAGAGGCATCAGATGTATATGGCATACTGTATCAAAATCTTGTGGATGCGGGATGCGGAGAAAAAGAAATCACTGGCTGCATGGACTACGCACAAAAAGGGGAATGGAAAAGCCTGCTGCCAGTACTTACACGGCATAAGAATACTCTGTTGGAACAGGTGCATAAAAGTGAAAAACAGATTGATTGTCTCGATTTTTTAATCTATCGTTTGAGCATAGAATTTACTTAATGCCGTTTGGGAAAGAAAGGACAAAGTTATGAAACGGTTATCATTCGGACTATTGATTACGACTATGCTGTTTTCTCTCGTTTCCTGTGGGAACGGGAGCGGCGGGCCATCGGAAACGGTCAGTAATGGCACATCGGAAACGAGCAATGGCATAGCAATAACAGATCAAACAGAAGAAACAGACAAAACAGACGAAATGGAAATGCAGGGAGGTGAGGAAATCATGGAAAGCAGAGAGTTTAATTTTGTGACGAAAACAGTCACTCTGAACAGCGGATATGAGATGCCGCTTATGGGACTTGGCACGTACAGCCTGAATTACGATACCTGCATATCTTCTGTAACGATCTTCTTGGACAACGGAGGAAGGCTGATCGATACGGCATACATGTATCACAATGAAGATGCGGTGGGCACTGCTGTCAGGGCTTCCGACGTGCCGAGGGAAGAAATTTTTGTAACTACAAAGCTGTATCCGAACCAATACAGCGATGCAGCAAATGCGATTGATGATGCACTGGAAAAAATGGGGCTGGAATATATCGACCTCATGCTCCTGCATCATCCGGGGAAAGATGATGTAAAAGCATATCAGGCGATGGAACAGGCCGTGGCAGATGGCAAGATTCGTTCTATCGGATTATCCAACTGGTATATCGAGGAATTGGAGACATTTTTACCACAGGTAACAATCATGCCTGCTGTTGTACAGAACGAAATCCATCCCTATTATCAGGAGATAGACATTGTTCCGTATATTCAGGAATTAGGAATTGTCGTAGAGGGCTGGTATCCCTTTGGCGGGCGTGGATATACAAAAGAACTGCTCGGAGATGAAACCATATCTGCAATTGCCGATGCACATGGTGTAACCAGCGCTCAGGTGATCCTGCGATGGAATCTGCAAAGAGGCGTGGTGGTCATCCCGGGTTCAAGTAATCCCGATCATATTGCGGAAAATCTGGACATCTTCGATTTTGAACTGACAGAAGACGAAATGGAACAGATTAAAAATCTGAACCGTGATGAAAAGCATGACTGGTACTAAATATCGGAATCACAGACACGATCAACAAATCAAATATCCCGCTGCAAGCAACGGGGTATTTGACCCTCGCGGCATTCGCCAAATACTCGTGCAGACACGGCACTTGGCTCATTGCTCGCGGGAATAAATTCATATAAAGGAGAAGAAACTCATGGAAGAAAAATTGGTTTTGACAACAGAATGGGATAAGACTTTTCCCAAAAGCGACAAGGTAAACCACAGCAAGGTAACGTTCCATAACAAATATGGGATCACATTAGCGGGTGACATGTATGTTCCGAAGAACACGGATGGAAAACTCCCTGCCATAGCGGTATGTGGTCCTTTCGGTGCTGTGAAGGAGCAGGCTGCCGGATTGTATGCACAAACGATGGCAGAGAGAGGTTTTCTTACGGTTGCTTTCGATCCGTCCTTTACAGGGGAAAGCGGCGGGCAGCCCCGCTATATGGCATCCCCTGACATTAACACGGAGGATTTCATGGCGGCGGTAGATTTCCTTTCCCTGCAGGGCAATGTTGACCCAGAGAAGATCGGCATCATCGGTATCTGCGGCTGGGGCGGTATGGCAATCAATACTGCGGCGCTTGATACCCGTATTAAGGCTACGGTTTCCTCCACTATGTACGACATGACAAGGGTGAACGCAAAGGGCTATTTTGATTCCGAGGACAGCGAAGAAGCACGTTATGAGAAACGCAAGGCCCTGAATGCTCAGAGAATTGCAGATTACAGGAACGGTTCCTATGCACTTGGCGGCGGTGTGATCGACCCGCTTCCGGAAGATGCGCCATTCTTTGTAAAGGATTATTATGACTATTATAAGACAGAGCGTGGCTATCATCCCCGTTCCCTCAATTCCAACGGAGGCTGGAATGTGATCGGCTGCCAGT
>WFLY01000251.1 GCA_009177215.1 Bacillota bacterium | reverse complement strand
CCGCATACAGCAGCGTTGATTTTCCCGAACCCGACGGTCCCATTATCGCGACCATTTCGCCCTCGCAAACGTTGAAATTCACGTTCCGAAGGACGTTGTTCTGCCGCTTGTTCACCACATAAGTTTTGCAAAGGTCTTTGACCTCTAATATGTTTGTCATAGCATTAGCTCCTTTCCGTTCTCTGCCCCTCGCAGTGGGGCAGAGAATAAAGCAATGATTTATTCATTATTCGATATTTGCGAAGAAGAAATTTTTCTCAATCCCTGTGCTGAAATAAACGCCGCAAACGCGGTAACACCGAGAACTATCAAAGGATACAATACATAAACCTCAATTGGGCGTATCTCGTATTCCATACTGTACACGCCCAACATTCGGAATATCGGCGTTATTATCAGCGTCGAAAGTGGCGAGGATAGCAGCGCTCCCACAAGCACCGACATAATCAGCACTATCCCAATACGCAGGGTGTGCCATAACGTAAGCGAATTATTTTTAAAGCCTATCGCTTTCAGCAGCGCAATCTCGCTCTTTTCTTTGGTGATGAAGCTCTTTACCATAAGCACCGCCACAAGCGCGTTTATCCCGAGAATTATACTTAATATCAGTGCTTTCGTGCTGTCAAGCTGCTCAGCGACGTTTCCTATCATATAGCCGATATACTCGCCGGGAGTGTAAATTTTCGCGTCGGGATAGAACTTTTCGAGCAGCGCTTTTCGTTCTGCGAGCGCGGCTTTGTCGGGGTCATCCTTGTAGTTGACTTGGATCCCGAAGCTGCCCGCCGCGTAATTGTAATCAAGCTCTGCGTCAGGGTGGAACCGCACGCCCTCTCCCATATTGTTCATGCTCTGATTGATCGCGGTGACGGTATACGTTCTCGTATCTTCGCCGACCTTGATCTCAACGTCGTCGCCGATCTCCGCCCCGATCTGCCCCGCTGTAAGGTGCGTCAGCGCAACCTCGTGAACGTTCTGCGGCGGCGTTCCGTTCAGATAAGTATACATATCGGTGGTCACTCCGCCCATGCCTTGAAACGACAGTGAATTTGTACACTTATCGCCCAAAGTGATATTTGAGAGGAACATTATCTCCTGAAATACGTCAACATCAATTCCGTTCTCGGCAAACATCTTACGTATCTCNGAAAAGCTTCGCTCGACCTTTGCCCTGTTGTCCTCATTCGGATTGAACAGCAGCTCCTGTGAAATGATATGGTCGCTCTCCACCATATTAAAGGTGGTTATCAGCTTGTCGGAACGCAAGGTGTTTATCGTGTTGACCGGGATAATTACAAGAAGCGTTCCCAGAATAAAAATTATTATCATCGAAACATAGTTTTTAATTCCGCTGAAAATATCGTTCAGCGCCATAAACGGGATAGTTGGAATACGTGATCTCCCGAGCCGCAAAATTCCTTTTTTCTTGAACCTCTCGCCCGTTTCGCCGCTGCGTATCGCGTCTATCGGAGAAAATTTGCGTATTCCGCGCGTACAAAGATAACTGAACAGCACGACCACAAAGCCCGCCGCGGCGGCAGCTCCAATATTTATCAGAAAATTGTCCTCGCCCGAAATAATTATTTTTTCCGAGACCCCGCCGATCATCATTTTGCTGAACGGAAAACTCAAGCCCAGACCGACCACTGAGCCTATCACGGCGATAGCGAAATATTTCACTATATACAGCCCGCGTATTGCAAAATTTTTAATTCCGATAGCTTTCATAACACCGATCTCGCGAAATTCCTCGGTAATCGTAAAATTAATAATAAACCGCAGAATTACCATTGAGATAAGTATCAAACACACGCTCACCACAAGCAAAATCGCCGCAATAAGTATATCCATGAGATACATCATCTTAAACAGCGAACGATCTACCGATATTATCGTGTTGATCTCCATCGCGTTGAATTTGTCGCGGTAATCGGCGTCTTTTGTGTGGACTTCAACCGAGCTGCAAACAGCGGCGTCCTCAACACTGAACAGCTCCGCGTCGTTCTTGCTTACTAGAAATCTTGTCGCTCCAACCATTGCCGTTCCAAAAAGAGCGTCCTTTGTGTATCCCTTTACCGTGAACTCCTTTTCAACTCCGTTCTGGCTTATAAATACTTTTCCGCCCACGTGAAAATCGTTCTCCGTTGAACTGAATATAAAGTTGGTGACATATATTTCGCCGTCGTTGATACGGGTGATCTCCTCGTTGTTCTTGTCAAAAATCTTTATTCCGCTAAGCTGCGACAGCGTGAGCGTGTTGGAATACTCGAACTTTTCGCCCTCGATAAGAACGTTTTTCGGCTCGATCTGGATAAGCCGCGATATGTGATAGTCGTATCCGTTCTCATCGGNGAATTTCTCGAACCGCTCCANATCCGCNGCGTTCGTCGAAGNGAACCAATAGTCGGGAGTGTTGGCTTTTTCNANAAAGTNATNCANCGCNGTGCTGACCGNTNTNAGGTTATNANCGNTGCTNNCTATAAACGNCNNCGCCAANNTCACAANNATCAGCAAAATAACGTTCATAGTCTTTTTGCGCTTTAGGTCTTTTTTCAGTATACGNAGGTACATTTTNCCNCTCCTTTCTTTGTTGTGATCTCATTTTAGCACGGAAATTATTAAATAATCCTTAAATTTTCAGCAATGAATGTATATGCCCATGCCCGATCACTCTCTTTCTTTACAAATCAACAAAACTATTGCCATCAAGACTGTTTTCATTTAAGATAGTCTAAAAATCCGCAAAAAAACAGGAGTGCCGAAGCACCCCATTTCCTACACTCTTTTTGTCCTTAAATGCTTGCGTGTCTTGAAGTTTACCGTATGCCCTAAATATTCATGTTTCTGCAAAATATGCGCTATGGTGGAACTTCCCCATTTATAGGGGTTATTAATTTCCCTGTTCTGCCACAATCCCACGCCTAACTGTGCTTGGCGGTAGGCAGGTACGGGGATATGTTCATCTGATAGCTGTGCCGCAATGTGATATGGACGTAGCCTTCAAGTGTCATTCGTAATATCCGNCTGACAATGGGTGCTGCCGCGTCATCAATTACCCATTTGTTTTTATCTTCACTGTCTTTCAGATTTAACAACGATAAGGTTATCTTCTCCTTATTCACTTTCCCCGCAATAATAGTTGAAATACTGTTCTCTTAAGCCCTTGTAGGTACCTCTCGGCAGATAAATCTTCATTCCGTTATCCATACATATCTCCTTTGCATTCAGACTGCCAATATATCCGAGATTGACGATAAAGGCAACTCCGATCCTTACAAACTCCTGATAATGCGAGAGCTGTTCGTAAATCTCTGTCATGGTCATCCGCAGTATACTCTGCGTGCCATTTGCAAGATACAGACATTGATTTTTTCCCTGTGCTTCACAGTATACAATATCATTTAACCACACTCTCACAAGCCTTCCCTCAATTCTTAGCAAAATAAATTTCTTTCGTTCCTCCTCTATATCTTTCAGTAAGCTGTTAAGTACCGAAAACAATTTATCTTCCGATACCGGCTTTACCATATATTGCAATGCATCCACATCGAAAGCCTCCAATGCAAACTCTTTGGATGTAGTAAGGAAGACAAGCTTTCCTTTATAACCCATATTGCGAAGCTCCCTTGCCGCCTCAATTCCCAAGGGATATAAATTTCTTTTTTTATCCGGCATATAAATATCCATAAATATCAAATCCGGCATATAATTTTCTTCTCTGACCAAATAGAGCATCTCATCTGCGTTTTCAAAGCGTCTGGTCATAAAATCCAGACCGGGATGTTTTGCCTCATAGTCACTCAACAGTTTTTCTGTTTTCTCTAACTCCGCCAACTCGTCATCACAGAGCGCTATCAGATACATAATCCTTCCTCCCTTTGTCCGGCTACAGATCTGACGGAATGTTCATGATCAGTCTGAAGACAAACACTCCGTTATCATTTTTGAAATCGTATTCCCCATCATACTTTTCTGCTGTCTTGATAATGCTGGAAACTCCGATGCCGCCCGTAAATTCCGTTTTCGGCTGCCCGTTCTTTAATTCGGTTTCCATTCTACAAGTATTGCTGCAGAAAATAATCAGTTTATTTTTTCTTTTTTTGATCATAAAATGAATAATACATTCTCTCTCATCAGAGTGCTTCTTCACTTCCTTACAAGCATAAATCGCATTTTCATAAGCATTTGCAAGTATTGCTACCAGATCAATATTCGGTATCGTCAGTTTCCTGCCAATCTCAATCTCAAGCTTGACCTTAATCTGCTCATTCCTTGCTTTTCTGGTATACGCCGAAAGAATATTATTGACTGCGGTATTGGCACATATCACCTCCGCCATGCCCTGAGCCGTTTCCTTATCATACTCCTTCAGATATTGCAGCAGCTCTTCTTTCTGTTCCCGGCGTACATACTCCGCTATTACCGCATTATGATGTCTTACATCATGACGGATTCGTCTTCCTGATTCCACGGACTCTTCCAGAATCTCCAGCTGACGTTCCAGAAGCCTGTGGTTCATCTGTATCAGCTGATTTTCTTTCTCATGCTCCTTCTCTTTACCGATATGCAGATAGAACCGAAACACAAGAAGCTGCAGGGTGCCTGTCAGGACAAAATTCGTAACAATCTGATAAAGGCGATATGGAGTTACCTCCCTTATATTCGGATTTAAAATGAATCCGATTCCAAACAGAATACTGATAATCATAGCTGCAACACTGAATTTATCTACCTCTTTTTCTACATAATCACCAAATCCTTTAATGGAACTTTTCAGCTTCTTTTCTATAAAAAAAGTCATAAGAAGAATCAATATCACACGTGTGACGATGTCTGCCCATACATTCCTGTCAAAAAAAATAACAGCGACCTCCAATCCGCCGATCAGAAAAACTGCCATCAGATAAAAGGTCAGCGCCAGCTTATAGATAGACAGATAAACAGAATCACTGCTCATGATCATGGCAAATACCGCAAAACACATATACATAGCAAAGGCCACGATCCGCACACAGCTCTCCCAGTCTGCCACATACCAGACAGATGCCAAAATAAGCACAACCACACTAAAAACTCCATAACAAACTACTGTTTTTTTCCTGTCAAACCGTGATTCACTCATTCTGGAAAACAAAAAGATTACTCCTGCAAGGCTTATCGCAAACCGAATAAACGCTATAGGCACCGAACCCCCTAACATACAATTTATCTCTCCTTTTCCTGACATTTATGAGGCACTTTACAAAAGGTGTCTCTCTTGCATTTCTGCTTTTAACTTTCCGGTATAATACCGGATCTTTTTGCATACCAGTTCATCTTATCCTCATACATCTGGTTGTCCGCTTCGGCAATCAGATTATCCATATTTTCTTTCCCGTTCCCACGCCATACAAAGCCGAGCGCCATAAATGCGTTTGACCTGCGCATATCCTCTTTCACCGCCTCCACCTTTTCCTGCAGCTCCTTCCGGGAAATTCCTTCACATAGAACAAGGAATTCATCCCCGCCCACACGAAACAAAGCATAATCGCCAAACCCTCTCCGTAGACATTCGCTTGCGCGGATTAAAAGCGCATCTCCCGCTGCATGACCCATGGAATCATTTTCTCTTTTTAAGCCCATTACATCGCAGTACAAGATTCCAATGCTCTTCTCCGGCGCAACCTTTGAAACGGCATCATTCATTGCATGGCGGTTTCCGATTCCCGTCAACTGATCCAAAAAACACAGTTCCTCCAGCTGCCTGACCAAATTCCGCCGCCGAAGGACGGAAACCAGAAAATAACCCAGAATCTGGAGCATGTGCGTAATATGGTATAAAAATTTCTCGGGCGGATTATCGACGCCATAAAAACCGATAATTTTCTTGTCACTGATAAGAGGACTTACCACCAGTGATTTTATACTTTGCGGCTTTAAATATTTATAGACATCAGGGTCTTTTTCACGAACGCTTTCCAGATTACCAACAATAACACTTTTCCCGTTTAAAAATCTATTATACCACAAGGACAATACCTTAACAGGCACATTCTGCAGATTCTCCTTCTGCGGCGCCACACCACCTGCGCACCACTCATATGTATTCCGGCAGGTTCCGTTTTCCAGTTCCTCAAAAATATAAGCTCTCTCGCTCTCAAAATACTGTCCGATGTATTCCAGCATAACTTCTATAGATTTTTCCGGCGTAGGAGCGGACAACGCAATTCGCAGCCCTTCGTTAATCATAGCTTCATTTAATTCATATTCCTTTCCCAGCCTGCTCCATTCCCCGATATTTACGGCAAGCTCAAAGCGGTATCTTCTGCCGTCCGCTTCCAACACGGTATTTTTTAACAGTAGTTTTTTCCCAATGACCGGTCTGTAACATACTCCTTCAAAAAAACAGCCCTGTTCCAGCCTTTCATAATTGCACACCGCACAAGGATTTAAACTATCCGAAATAACCTCATGGCATTTTTTTCCTTTTATTTCTTCCAGAGACTGCAGCCCGTATAACTTTCTTGCCAGCCGGTTCATATAGACCAGCTCATGGCTGTCCATATCCGCAACATACACGATTTCATTCAGTTCTTCATAAAATTCCCATATTTTCCGTATTTCATCGAAATCTATTTTTTTCATAAATTTTCTCTTACTCCTTGCATATCACTCATACTCCATTCCCTGATCATTTTGCAGAAGTCCGATTACAATTAACTTTTTCTATATCAAATATTTATACCCTAAAGGATGCCACAGTCCGATTCAAAAGCTCACTCAGCCTAAACAGCTCCTCCATCTGTTTCATGACTGCTCTGGAATTTTCATTGGAATTCTCTGCCGATTTATTCATACTCTGCATCGCTTCCGCTATCTCTCCCACAAGCTCTGTAATGACAGCGATTGACTCGTTGATTCCTGTCATACTGGCACTCATTTCCTGTGAGGATGCTCCCAAATCGTTGGAAATATCACTGTAAAACCCTGCATCCTTTTCGTACATTCTGGCAAGCTCTGTCATTCCCTTGTAGTCCTCTATCACCTTACCAGTCATAAACTCCAACAGTCTGCCCGAAGTTTCAGATAAAAAGGAAACGTTATCCACTACACCCTCTGTTACCTGACGAATCTTATCCACCGCCTGTCTTGAGTTGTCTGCCAAATTTCTGATTTCTTCTGCTACAACAGCAAATCCCTTGCCCGCCTCGCCGGCGCGTGCAGCTTCTATGGATGCATTCAACGCCAATAGATTAGTCTGCGAACTTATGGCAAGGATTTCCTCTGTCAAAGCATTGATTTCCCCTACCCTCTTACTGTCTTCAATTGCCTGCTCCATCTCCTCCTTCGTTTCCTGATAAATGGAAACGACTTCTTCCGCAGACTGTCTGGAGGCTTCATACTGCTTTCCTGCACGATCCATAATATCGCTTGACTGCCCTGCCGCTTCTTCTGCTTTCTTTGCCACATTTTCGATGGCATTCCCCAGCTCCTGTCCATTGTGTTTTATATTTTCCGCCAGTTTTCTTGCCCGCATGGTCTGCTCCATAACCAGACTAACGGAATCAGTAATACCGGAAATATCCTGATTCAACACCGCCATTTTTGAAGAAGTTCCTTCGGCAATAGTACTGATATTTTCCGCTTCCTGCTTTGTATNTANAATAATTTCNCTGATCTGCTGCTTTACCTCTACGGTTGCTTTCCTTATCTGCTCCGTCTCGTTTTTATACTCCTTAGGAATTGCCTTTTCAACCACAGTATTCTCGGAAAAATCGCCGGAGGCAAACTGCTTCAGCATCTGCACCGGTGCCAGCATTCTTCCAATCAGACCTGCCATAAATACCGCTACAAACACGATAATCACAAATGCAGTCACAACCGCAATCACAAGCATTGCCACTAAAGACCCCATAACATTAGCCGTTGGCACTACGACCCCCAGCTTCCAGCCACAGCCCTCTATTACCGTTAGCGCAAAATAGCATGTACTGCCATCATAGTCTGTGAGTTTTTTTATGCCGCTCTCCACGCCATTCATCATTTCTCCAAGTTCCGGAAGGATATCCGTCACCAAAACCGTAGTTTTTTCCGTAGGTTCGTATTCCCTGTTTTTGTGCGCTACATATTGTCCGCTGCTGTCCACGAGGAAACCATAAACTCCCTCATCATAATTAATGCTTCCCGTCAGCTCCGTCACTGTTCCAAGGGTTACATCCAGACCGATGACGCCCGCCAGTTCGCCATCTATGTATACCGGTGCGGCAACCGTCGCACACATCTGCCCCGTCAGCGCATCACAATAAGGATCCGTCACAATGACTGTTCCTGATTCTGCAGCCTGCCTGTACCATCCGCGCTCTACCGGATCATACCCCTCCGGGATTTTGGCCTCCCTGTTGGACTGGATAAACCTGCTATCCTTTGTTCCGCAATATAAATTTAAAAGTTCCTGTCTGCCCGCCGCATGGGCATCCACTACNGACTGAACATAACCCGTATCGATCGTTCCTCCGGCCGCTATACTTTTGGCCGCCCCATCTGCAAGCATTTTTTCATTTTCGATCCATGTGTTAATTTCTTCCGCATACTTATCCGCATTCAGCTGCAGAGCCTGCGTCTGATCCTGAATCGTCCGTTTTCCCGCTACCGCAATGATTCCTACCGTAGTCAAAAGAATGCTTGCCACAACAATACCGATCATACTGACCGTAAGCTTTCCTTTAATTGTTTTTAACATAATTTTGTACCTCTTTTCATCTAATAAGTCAGCTTTTATGTGCTTATTCAGAATATCAAATAATTGACATAAATAGCCTGTTTGGGAACGCTTCGCACTTTTTTCGGCACGCTTTGCAGAAGAAATGATACTTTTAAAATTGTTACAAAAAAGCACTTATAAGACAATTTCGGAATAATTGGTCGACTTTTAGGCGTATTTGGTTAGATGAATGTCCACGGACATACTAACAAAACTCACAGATTCAAGACCGCACAGGCAGAGCAGATTCCGCTTTCTATCTTGTCCGTCATACTTCCGGCAGACGGCAAAGATACTGGAAATGCCGATACCTTTTCCTGTGAGCAGACTGCCGGACAAGCCCAGATTATCAGGACAGGTGTCGTCACAGACGATGATTAGCCTGCCATTCTACAGGGCAGACAACCAGGCGGAAAAAAATTCTGTATTCTGGCTGAAAAAGGCTGCCTCCGCATCCTTTTTCATGTAATCGATATTGCTAAAGACAATGCCATATACTGCACACATAATGAAGCTAATTGCGGCAAACATCGGAAGCAGATGCACATTCGTCATCACTATCTTTCCTATAAAATGATATGCTCCCATATGATAGAAAATGGAAATATCCAAAAATTATCATATAAGGAGCATATTTTATGTCTAAAAAAATAGTTAAGAATTCAAGCTAAAAGTACTAAGAGAACATGAGGAAGGAGATTCTTTTTATTTGCTTGAGAAAAAGTACGGCATCACATTGGGAACAGTAAAACGCTGAAACTCCGCTTGCACCATGCTAAAATACTCCACAAGGACAACCATGTTGCAGGGTGGCGTTGACCTCTATTCTTGATAGAATGGGGGTGATGCTATGAAACTTTTCAGTTTTTCTTTTTTAGCCTAAGTTCTTTCATATAATCTTTCAGACTTTGAGAACAATTATTTATTTCAACAGTGTCCGATGGATACTGCTTATCTATTATTAAAATAAATGGATAATACGAACTAATGACCTCTTCGGAAAGTTCTGATTTTGCATTTTTGATTGCATCACTCAATCCGTTCAATGCATTTTCAAGTCTCTCAAGTTCTGTTTTCGCCTCCGTTTGACTGATTAGGACAAAACTTGTATGCCACTTGTTTTGAACAGTTATATCGTTCAATTCCCGTCTGAAGAAAGGACCCTTTTCATCACCAAATCCTCCTCCAATCAGAATTATCTTTCCACGCTCAGTAAGATACTTTTCTCCTTCGTCTACAATTCTCCTTATTATCCTGAGTCCATCCGAGCCACCATCCGCAAAGAAATATACTTCGCTTGAAGCACTTAACATCGGCAAAAAAGGGGGATTTGAAACAATCAAGTCGAATGACTCATTTTTTACAGCCTCAAAAAGATCACTTTGCAATACTTCAACATTATCTTCTAACTCATTTAATATGACATTCTGCTTAGCAATCTCAATTGCTTTTGAATTTAAGTCCACCGCCTTGACATGCATTCCCCTGCTTCCTAAAATCAAAGCATGAATGCCACTTCCCGTACACAAATCAAGTGCTTTTCTTTAGAATGATACGGTAAAATATTTGACAAAAAGATAGAATCCTCACCAAGCCAAACATGATCGTGCGAAATACTATCCTCGCGTGCATCAATAATAATAAACAATCCCATATAGGGAATTATTCTACGACAATTCAGTATATATCTCTCATTTTCTTTAATCAATAATTTTTCAGAAAACAACATATCTATGAGATTATTATCCTGAATTACTTCTTGAATATTTTCTATACTTTTTCCGCAATAANATAATTTAATNNGCTCTTGTTTNTCCGGCGAAAGTTTATTAAATCTGGTTGTGGCGATTACTTTCNATGGTTTTATATAAAANTCATTTCCGGNCAATGATNTTATAAGGATTGCGTAATTTATTTNTTCCAAGTATTCTTTAAATTTCTGTAATCCCATTCTTCTCCCTATATGATAAATTCCATAGTGGCAATCATATTTTTCCTTTCTTTTTGTAATCCCCCACATATTCATATGACCCAAAACATTTACTCTATTTTATCCACAATAGTCAAAGAGAGCTTTTTTAACTATCAATATTTTCTTTATTTATCAAATCCTCCAATACGATCTTACCCATATGATTTCGTGGAAAGCAGCTCACCGCATCTATCTTTTCAGGCCTTTCATGTTTTTCCAATACCGCATTAACTGCTTTTCTTATTTCATTCTGATCTACTATTTTTGTTTCGAGAAAAGCCTTAATATACTCATCATTATTTCTTTTTTTGCACCCAATAACCTTACAATCTGTGACAAATTGTAAAGTTTTTATTTTATTTTCAACTTCCAAACAATTAACTTTTTTTCCATTTACTTTTACAAAATTCTCTCGCCGTCCCAAAATAAAGACATTCCCATCAGAATCGATTCGAGCTATATCTCCCAGCGTCATAAAACCATCTTCCGTAAAAACATCGTCGTTTCCCCAATATCTCGAAAACATCCATTCACACTTAATATACAGTTGACCAACTTCATTTTCTCCAGTTAAAACATTATACTCCTCATCGCACAATTTTAAGGTAACATCTGGCATCGCAACACCCGCCGCCTTATCTTTCCATCTATCTCGACTAGTTATTACGCAACCGCTTTCAGAGCTGCCATAATTGCTGTGAACTTTACATTTATAAATGTCTTCAAATTCGACAACCACCTCTTCTTTCATTACTCCCGAGCCGACCAAGGCATGCTTGAGACTTTTCACATCTTCATTTTTTACCTGCATTTTTGCAAATAATCTTAACATTGAAGGAACCATGGCTAAAAATTCAACTGAATATTCAGCAATAGCTTTCAAGATTTTCTTTGGATTAAAATCTTCAACTATGCATAATGTTCCACCAAAATTAAAGCAATTAAGCAAAACTGATCCGGCGGCAAAGGAATGCTCCAAAGGACAAAGGCTCATCATTCTTGTTCCAGACTTAAATCCCCATATTTGTTGAAAGCTATCACTTTCAAGAGAAAAATCGTATAAACTTCTCTCACATAATTTGGGTGTTCCGGTACTTCCTGATGTCACATGATAGATGCCGTTCTTCTTCTCATCTATCGGCTGAATATCATCTTCCACTCCAATTTCACTCATCTCAGCGCATAAAGCCGATTCTTCATCAGACATCAATCTCGCTTTTGTCATATCAGAAATATTTTTTACTTTTTGAGGATCAACTTCTTTGTTGATCGGAATCACCCACATGCCCAACGAAAGAACGCTAAATGCAGATAAAACAAATTCAAGTTGCGATTTACTCTGAATAATGACACACTGTTCCTTACTATAACCACAACTGTTTAAATATTTATTATTTCTACATATCATCTGATATAACTGCTTATAAGAGATACAAGTTTCCTCATGTATGATTGCAGCCATATTATTTTCTTTCATCTTTAACAACAAATCAAACATACGTTACACCTTCGTCAATATTGAGCCTTTTATATAATTTTCATAATAACATCCATCTTGCATCGCAAACTCTATAATATCCCCCACTTGTTTATCAAACAATTGACTTTGATAGATTCGTATCGAATCAATTTTGTCATCAATGAAATCCGATATATCAACTCTTGTTCGTTTGTATTGAATATATTCACTGTCTACCCATGCCAAATCATCCCCGTACAACAATGCATAGGGAAAATCCTGATAAAGCAAGAAATCTACGCCATTATTTATGCAACAAGAAATCCCCGCTTCTCTTACTAAAATATGATCAACATGATTTCCGATTCCCATCGGAAGTATTACCATACTATAATCCGCANTCTNTANCGCAAAGTCAATTTCCTGTTCTATTTTCTCATATAAATCTATTTCTTTTTTTNCAATTTCCNCTGCAGTCGCAGAACTACCGATGGCAGAATGTATATCATAAGTCTCTCTCAACGGACCATCTTTATATTGAAGAATTTTCCCCTGACAAACATTCTGATAATTCCAAAACGCCTTTTCTTCTTCTATCAGATATTTTTGACCGCTTACATACTTTTGATATATTGTATAATCTTGTNTTCCGAACATTACTATAATATCAAAAGTTTTACTATTTCTGTATTTACTCATATAGCCGCTACACNAAAAAGCTGTATCATCCATATGCGGTNCNACNATCAGAATCCTATCTTCTGCCAGTGTATTACTCTTGTTATTTCGCTTTAATACTATGTATTTCTTTATATATAATTCTTCAATAGCCTCAACTTCACATCCCATTTCCAACAAATCTTTAATGGTATGCTCGCCATTAATCTTTCTATAAGCGAATAAACATTCCTGAAATAATGTACGCTTTCGAAAATCCATAAAATAAAGGGTTCCGTCAACTTCTTTATAGTCAGGACATTTCATCGGAATATACATTTGATCTAAATATATTTCTACAGAATCATTCATGATTAAGCACCTTGTTTCTTACTTCCGAAAGCAGCTCAAAAGTCCTTTTACCTCTATACAACGGAATGCTTAACAGTTCTTCGTCCGTCATTCTGCCGTTTATATATATATTTACAATATCCATTGATGTATAACAGTCAAAACAACATTTCAATCTCGGCTTATCCTGCAAAAACAGTTTGTACATTTTTGCATTATCAACTTTATCCAATACATTGTCATCTTCTAAGAGATTTGCAGAATTTTCTCCCCACGAATTAGGGCATGCCGACAAATTACCATCGTCAAAAAGTTGCATGGACACCAATGGAATCAAACACCTCTGCGTCCTTTTCTTCGTTGACAAATTTTCATATACATCCTGAATATATGCTTTGGGCGCCAACACATCTTTAAATTGTTCGTATTTCTCCAGCAAATATCCAAACGCATTTACAGCGCTATCACTTGCTCCCATCTTTTTTGCTATTTCGCCTCTGATAGGGAACGGATACAGTTTTACTTTGTCAGTATATTTTTTTCTAAAATATTCAACTGTTTCTATATACTTCTGCGTATTGGTATCTGTTAACACAGAACCTATTTCCACATAAAATCCCAAGTTCACTGCCAAATCAATATTATTAAGTATTGCATTAATCTTATCCATATTGTCTGTTCTATATCTATTTAATTCAGCCGTATGTCCGCCATCTTTTCCGCCATATTGCACAAAAATTTCTCGACATACGTCAGTATGCCTTTAAAATTTTTACACAATCTGACGAAAGAATCTGCGCACACGCTTGCGTGTGCTAGCCGCATAGAACGGCAATAATTGTGCGGTGTAGCCTTAAGAAAGGAAAC
>WFLY01000147.1 GCA_009177215.1 Bacillota bacterium | reverse complement strand
TAGTTTTTACTTTCACTCTTTCTCTCTTTTGCACGGCTTTTTGTTGAGAAATCTTATAAACTCATAGACCTGCGGGTACCGCGCTGACACAAGCCTGCTGATAATTTTCTGCAAAGTCTTCTGCCACTACCTGTAAATAATATACTTGAAAATCGGATTCCCTATAGAGGAAAACTTCTCCTCATACTCAGTCATCACATTATCCTGCACAAGAGTTCCTTCGCTATGCAGATTATATGTGATAATCTCTGTCTTCCAGCCTGCAGGCTCAAGCTCTTCCAATGCAAATTCAAACAGCTCTTTGTTGTCCGTCTTAAATTCCAGACGCCCCTGCTTTTTCAAAATTACATCATAACGCGCCAAAAATTCCCTCGAAGGCAGGCGACGTTTGGCATGACGGTCCTTAGGCCACGGGTCGGAAAAGTTTAAATATATCTTGTCCACCTCTTCCTCGGCAAATACCTTGACAATGTTCTCCGCATCCATGCGGATAAATTTCAGATTTGGCAGCTCTTCCTCCTCCATTTTCTGAATGGCACGCAGGAGAACGCTGGAATATTTTTCAATCCCCACATAATTTATATGAGGGTTCTCCTTAGCCATAGTATNTATAAATTTGCCTTTTCCCATACCAATTTCAATATGAACNGGATTATCANTTCCGAAAANNTCATGCCACGTACCCGGACATTCCNCTAAAATTNCCTCCCGTATCACATAAGTACTGTTCGCGATTACCTCACGGGAACCGGTAATATTACGCAATCTCATAATTTCCTCCCATCGCTACTGCCTTGTTTTCAATAATCAATTTACTTTATTTATGCCCTTTTGTCAATTGTGTTCGTTGCCGCAGTGCAAAATCAAATACCCCGCAGCAAGCAGACCGCTATTCTTCTGCTCTTCCACCCGGCTTCCTTTTCACCGGTTGATTATTAAGATTTCATTATTTTACATATTTTCTACTATGGTTTTGGGGTAAAATAGTGTATGATATATTTAATAAACAACACTAAAGTCTATAAGGAATCTTAATACATGCTACAGATAAAAAATACTGTTTTATATCAAAAACCCCGCAGCATATCTTCCATGTGCAGAATTGTTGCTGCTATAGGCGCTGTATGCCTCTTTTTTTCACAGAATATGACTTCCTTTGCTGCTCCTACCACAGAGGAACGCATTGTGGCACAAAGAGCTTTACCGATACAATCCAACGAAATAGAGAACTGGCCCACCGGGCCCGTGGTCACTGCAGAATCCGCCATTCTGATGGAAGCCGAGACCGGTACGATTTTATATTCCANNAATATCNNTCNGNACCANTATCCTGCAAGCACTACCANANTTTTGACNACTCTGATCGCTTCCNAGCAGTGCTCATTAGATGAAGTAGTCACATTTTCCCACGATGCCGTGTTCGGCATTCCAAGAGGAAGCAATCACATTGCCATGAACGAGGGTGATACGCTGACTATGGAACAGTGCCTAAACGCCATCTTAATCCGCTCCGCCAACGAGGTTTCCTACGCGGTGGCAGAACATATCGGAGAGACGTGGGAGGGCTTTGCGCAAATGATGAATAGCCGGGCAAAGGAGCTGGGCTGCGTGGATTCCAATTTTGTCAATCCCAACGGTCTGCCCGATGATAACCATTATACCAGCGCATACGACTTGGCAATGATAGGAAGGGCTTTTTTTGCAAACGAAATGCTGTGCAAAATGACAACCACCCCCGCCCTGCGCCTAATGAAGGAAAGCGGCGAGTATATAGACCATAACCGCATGGAATTGCTTCCGGGAAAAAAATACGCCTATGATTATCTGGTGGGCTGTAAAACCGGTTATACGGATGCGGCGCGCAGCACCTTGGTTTCCTGTGCCGAGAAAAACGGTATGAAGCTGATATGCGTAGTCTTAAAGGATGAAACTCCCGCCCATTACGAGGATACCATTGCTCTTTTTGATTATGGCTTCAGTAATTTTGACAAGGTCAATGTCTCCCAATCCGAAACCAAATACAACATCGATAACACCAGATTGTTTTACAGTGATAACTCAATTTTCGGAACCTCGCAACCCATTTTATCCTTAAACCAACAGGATTGTATTATTCTTCCTAAAACCGTAGGCTTCGAGGACACTGTTTCCACTATATCCTATAATACCGGCAATAAAAATCAGGCTGCTATTATAACTTATACTTATCATGATGTGTACATCGGCTCCGCCTCTCTGGACTTTACTTCCAATCAGGAAAAGTCTTATACTTTCGATACAGAGGAGGAAGTCTGGAAAACAGACTTAGAGGAAGATACCGAAAACCCGACACCATCCTTTATTTTTATCAATATTGTTAAGGTTCTGCTGGGAATAGTGGGAATCACAGCCGCAGCTTTTTTCATCCTGTTTGTGCGTGCCGTCATTAAAAGGCATCCCCTTTCTTTCCGTAACAATAGGCGGTCTTGGAAACGCAATCGCAGGAGGCATCAAAATTATTATCAGAATACCAGCAGCAGCCTACAAGAAAGGCGTAGAAATCAAATCAGAGAAGCAAAACGCCATTACAGTACAAAGCGTAAAAAAAGAGGCTGGCGCACGAGATAATCGTGCCCGGTCTCTTTTTGATTCATAATGTATCGCATTACTCGTCCAGATACAACTGCACCCTGTTATCAATAATCTCAGCAGTCTGTTCAGCGCTTCGGACGCCGTTAAAATAATCCTTTGCCTCCTCCGAGACAATATCGGATATGACCGTGTAAGAACTATTCCAAGGACCCAGCTTTTTCAAAAATTCCACATAATCTTCAATATAACTGTCACCGTTTTGCTTTGTAAACTCCCAGCTTCCGTTTCCCGCTGCTTTATAACGCCACATTTCGCTCCATTCATCCCAAAATACATTCTGTCGCACAGCATCCTCACGCACACTGATAGCATAATCCAGTTTTTGTTGATTATCAATATCCAAAAGATATTGAAGGAATTCAGTGATTGTTTCTAAATATTCGGATTTTTTATTGACCACTATCAGAAAAACGCTACTCCAATATCCCGAATAACCGGTCTGCCCGGGGTAGCCGATAAAATGGCATTCTTCTCCATATTCCTCCATAACCTCCACAAATCTATCAGCAAAGTTTATCTCCTGAAAGGTAGCTATACATCTGCCTTCCTTTATCAGCCCACTGACCTCCCCCGAAGGAACAGGCGCCTCACCATATGCTTTTGCAAGCTCCAAAACTTTTTGAAACTGTATATCATCAAAATGGCTTTCTCCCTTCTCGAAGTTCAAAAAAGGGGAGCTTTCCATATGACTCAATCCCATAAAGTGAAGATTAGACGACGAGGACATTGTTCTGTCATTTAAAATGGCAATTCCCTCCAAATCAGCCTGTGCTTCCACAATTCCTATGATATCCTCAGCAGTCCAGTACTCCTGCTGCCACAGCTTGTTTGAAGTGATTACCACAAACGGCATGCCGCTCACCCCCAGACCTACCAGACTGCCCTCTACACTGCCCGACTCCAAAATACCCGGAAAGATCTGGTTCAGAACCTCTTCCGGCACCAGCCCTGTCAATTCCGCCAGCACTCCCTTTTCATACAAGGTCTGCAGATACTCATCCCCTGCCCACAGGCACAGCATATCCGGTCCCTTTCCTGCAGCAAGCTCCGCCATGGTGCGGTTCCAAAATATTTCCTTATCCCCCTGACACCTTTTGTATTGTATGCTAATGTCGCTGTTACCCCTGCTGTAGCCTGCCGCGCAGGATTGCACATAGGATATCCCGCAAAAATCCACAAGTGTAATTCCTTCCGTCTCCTGCTGCTTATCGGACAATACACTAATATCCACCCTATCCCGTCTTACAACATATATTATAAGCTCTCCCTGTTCCGTTACCGACACATGCTCCACATATTCAAACATACTATCCGGTATATCGGATATCAGGTAGTTAAAAACCCTCTCCTGCCTACCCGTCTGTACATCCCATTTAATCAGGCTGCTTCCTCTGCTGTAATAGATCTGTCCGTTTTCCAGCATGGTAAACTGCTTTAAATAAGGGGTTTCTATGGAAGCAAGCTCTTTCCACTGTTTTTTCTCCATATCCAGCCAGACTAACCTTGTGGCTCCCTGCCCGGAATCGTTCAGTGAAAAAATCAGGCTCCCGTCCGGCGCATGAAATGCCGTCTCTACGGTAATGCCTTCTTCACCGGTGAAATCCTGATTCATTACAAAATCACCTCTGGCGTCAAATATAGTCAAGGTCTTTCTCTCGTTAGTCAGCACATAACTATATCCCTGCTCGTCACACTNCNAANGACCNNGCGCCAAATCATAGCGTTCNNTCCCTTTCTCCNGATAGGAACTNNANAGCTCTGTTTGGGAAAGCACCTTTCCCTCCCCATCCAGATGCAGAAGCAGATATTCCTGTACCTCCCCTTTCCAATCGTCTTCCAGACTTACAAACAATACCGCGATATCCGATTCCGTAACGACATCCATACAGGCGACATACCCTATGGGCACCTGACCGAATTCTCCAAATAATTCCAACTGTTCCGGCTTTTCCACATCAGACAGGCGCTTTTCCAGCACAAAACGCTGCCCCTGCTGTTGTTTATAACTATATAGAACATAGCAGGTATCCCTTAAATAAGCTACAACACTCCGCTTTTCATCATAACCGAATTCCGGCTCTGTCTCCTTGAGGCTTGAACCCCTTATCTCCTGATACGGTGACGTTTCTTCCGACACATCAAAAATCCCGAAATTCTCCTTATAAACAAATCCTTTAGTTTTCCACTCCGTACCAATCGCGGTATTCTCCGCGCCTTCATAATTGGTACTCCCATCGGATATATGAGCCGTTTCTGTCTCATCCTGCTGTCCGCAGCCCAATGTAGAAAGGAGTAAAATGATACACAAAATGAAAGATAACCCTTTTCCGGACATAGAAAGCAAGTGTCGCATGGTAGTCTCCTTACGATTCATTTTAGTTCATTTCATATCACCCAGTTAGTTATATATCACTGTCGCCAGCATTACCTATTATAAACAGTGTTGTATTCATCATGATAAAATATTATTGAACATCTATTGCTTAATGAGAAAGACTATGTACATCTCTAACGGTTTGCATCTCATAAGTAAAAGCACCGCATTTTTGACAATAATATGTAAGCTGATAGTATTCAGTATAAATATAGCAAACAGCCTGCTTGCCGTTTTCTACACTAATCTCATGTTCCCCTGTTTTCTCTTGGTATTGACGCTGACGGTCATACAGAACCTTAGGAGAATGTGCCCCATTAGGGCAGCCCTCCCCCGCTGACACCGTAAACCCGTTTGCTAATACAGAAGCTGCTGCCAAAATCCCTAACACTGCTTTCCTCAGTTTCATTTTAATTCCTCCTTTACCTTATTCGTTTGATTTTCAGCTGTCGACAGTGGTGTGTAGACCACACGGCATTCGCTAATATACACATAAGCGTGTTCACATGGTTTACTACCCATTAAAATAAACAATTTAATTATAACAAATGTAAGCTATACTANTCAATATTGTTAGNCTNTGTTTATGANATTAATATNNTGATATTTTAACATTNTTTATAGNAAAGGAACGAGACAGTACTTTTAACGTACTGCCTCGTCCTTTTATTTCCGTTTCTTCCGTATCTCCGCCGCATGCTCTTTCCGCTGTGCAATGGCGTCCGCCTCTTCTTTGGTAATGAATCTCGTGGTCTTAACCACATAAATCATTCCCTCATCTGTCTTTCGTATTCGGATTTTACCTTTTAAATAGCCATGCTTTTCGCAATATGCCAAACAGTAATAATGCCGTCCGTTGGAGGTAAACCACTTAATCTTTTTGCGCAGATTGCAATGACAAAGATAGCATTTGCTGGAGCTGACCTCCTTGTCCGCAAAGGCTTCCGTTTTATTGCGGAATTGTCTGGAAATATATTTCATATAGTTGTCAAACTGTATCTTTATTTCATCTTCCCTGCGCATGGGGGGATGATACACATCATAGGAAATATTTCGCAAAAGCAAGCTATCCTTTTGAAAAATATACAAAAGTACCTTTGCGGTATAGTAGGCATCGCTGAATGCCCTGTGAAAGGGAATATCCTTCTCTATATGAAGAATATCTATCGCGCACTCCAATGTGCGCTTAATCTTTCTGTCCTCGTAAGCTATACCAAAAAGCTTTTGCACATCCAAATAGGCAAATGGTCTATCTGACAGAGGCGTCAAATTGTAAAACTTTATATTTCTCTGAANCTCTATCAAATCNAAAGCACCCCANGTACAAAACATGTATTCCTCGTCGCCGCACCATGAAAGANACTTCTCATACACCTGTGNAAATNGCTTGCCCCTCTCCAGCTCCTGCATCTGCATGTGAATCAACTTACTNNTAATATGATGCATTTCATGATAAATCTGAGGCTTAACCAGCTCATTAAATTCATCAATCATTGTACATTCATTATTTAGTTTGATGGCTCCGATTTCAATAATCTCAAAGGGGAGCTTTTCCGTCTCCTCCGTCTTAGTATTGCTCTGATTCCACTCCAAATCCAGTACAATATAATTCATTCATACTCCCATCCATGCGAGCCGGCGCACACGCCGGCACACAGTATACCTGACTACTTCCCGATTAATAAGCTCTACCCCAGTATACCATTTTTTTCGNAGGTTTTCCACAACAAACACNAGTATCTGCAATCTGTTCCTGCTCAAATGGCATACACCGGCTGGTTACACTTAGTTTTTCCTTAATAATGTCTTCACATTCCTGATTTCCGCACCACATTGCCTTTACAAAGCCGGATTCCTCCTGAAATAATTTATCAAATTCTTCCATATTTGCGGCGCTATAGGTATGAGAATCTCTGTGCGCTCTTGCTCTCTCCAGCATTTCCTTCTGAATAGTGTCAAGAATATCTCCCACCTTACTCTCCAGTTCATCTAATGCCACTTCTGTTTTTTCTCTGGTGTCACGGCGGCAAATCACACATTTACCTGCTTCGATATCCTTCGGACCGATTTCCACACGGATAGGATAACCTCTCATCTCTGCCTCGGAAAATTTCCAGCCGGGTGTCTTGTCGGTATCATCCACCTTTACGCGAAAGCTTCCCTTGAGACAGTCGCGCAGCTCATATGCCTTATCCAGCACGCCCTCTTTTTTCTGTTGAATAGGGATTATGCACACTTGGACAGGCGCAATCTTAGGAGGCAATACCAAACCTTCGTTATCACCGTGAACCATAATGATACCGCCGATAAGACGCGTACTCATCCCCCATGAGGTCTGATGTACATGCTTTAAGGTATTGTCCTTATCCGCGAACTGAATATCAAATGCCTTTGCAAAGCCGTCTCCGAAATTGTGGCTGGTACCTGACTGCAGCGCCTTTCCGTCATGCATAAGCGCCTCAATGGTATAGGTTGCCACTGCTCCGGCAAATTTTTCCTTCTCGGTTTTCTGACCCTTGATTACGGGAATTGCCAGAACCTCCTCACAGAATTTAGCGTATACATTCAGCATCTGAATGGTCCTTTCCTCCGCCTCCTCTGCTGTGGCATGCGCGGTATGACCCTCCTGCCACAAAAATTCTCTGGAGCGCAGGAAAGGTCTTGTCTCTTTCTCCCAACGCACTACAGAGCACCATTGGTTATAAACCCTTGGCAAATCCCTATAGGAATGGATATCATTTTTGTAAAAATCACAGAAAAGTGTCTCGGAGGTAGGACGCACACATAATCTCTCCTGCAAAGGATTCAGACCGCCGTGAGTAACCCATGCCACCTCCGGCGCAAATCCCTCCACATGGTCCTTCTCTTTCTGCAGCAGAGATTCCGGAATAAACATAGGCAGATATACATTCTCCACTCCTGCCTCCTTAAACCTTGCGTCAAGCTGTCTCTGGATCAGCTCCCAAATCGCATAACCTGCAGGCTTGATTACCATACAGCCCTTCACGCTGGTATAGTCAATCAGCTCTGCTTTCTTCACCACGTCCGTATACCACTGGGCAAAATCCACGTCCATGGAGGTAATCGCTTCTACCATTTTCTTTGATGTGTCTTGTACATCCTTCGCCATTTTCTTCTCCTCTTTTCTTCATTTTTAGCTATTGCCGCTAATAGCGCAATAAAAAGAGCCTCCGTTCCCCAAAGGGACCGAAGACTCGGCGGTACCACCCTAATTGATGCCTCAAAGCATCCAACTCATTCACCTCTAACGCCGGTCTGCGCTGTATTTTCATACAGAGCTCCAAGGTAGGTTCCAAAGCGCTTGCACAAGGACCTCTCAGCCACATGTCGAACATGCCACGTCCTCTCTCTGGGGTGCTTCCACCTTGTACTAATCCTCTTCATTGCCTTGTTTCATATATGTATGTGATTGTAGTGCATTTCCGCTGCTTTTGTCAAGGCGTTCTTTTCATTTTCCGGCTTAAAATGTTACAGCTCCGACAGGCATCTGAACTGTAACAACAGTTCAGCCGTCGGCACTCTCTAAGGCAGCTCAAGCTCCATTCCTGGAAAAATAAGATTTTCGTCCTCTCCTATCAGCTTGCGGTTTTTCTCATAGATATCTCTGTATCGAAAAGCATTTCCGTAAATATTCTGTGCAATCCCCCAGAGGCAGTCACCCTCTTCCACTACATAATATTCGGGCGGCATCGGCTCGTTTTCCAGTTTTTCTTCCCATGGGAAATGCTCGNCATTCCATGGGCAGGGGTCACCCCACTTAGGCAGTTCCCCGAAGCGTGGGATATACTGTTTTATAGGTTTGCCTTTTTCATCAAAGGAAAGCTGTTCTATCATCTCCGATGCAGAGCTTCGCTCCACCTCCTTTAAATAACCGTTCTTATCATGAAAGCTCAGCTTCAGTATGCTGCCGTCATTCAGCTCCAGTTCATAATCGTACCCTAAAATACCATATTCATATACTNCGGCAAGCCTCCCTTGATCANCATACAAATAATGCGTCAGTGACCTGTCGGCTATACTTCCATCCTCCTCATACTCCAGCTTCAGAGTCTTCTGCTCTCCTTCATATACATAAAACTTATAATATTTTAAGGAATCGGAATATCCAAGCTCCTCTGTCAACAGACCGTCATAATAATCTGCCCAATATCCCTCCCAAAAGCTTAGATGGGTATTCCACTGTGATTCCTTATATCCCTGATAGCCGCTCAGGTAATAAACATCACTTAGCTTATTTCCTTCTGTATCACAGTTGATATATTCCAGAGCATTAAGATGACCCAGAGGCTCATAGGTTATCCAAATACTGTCCTGCTCCTCATATTGGGTAAAAATCTCCCGCATAGGCTTCTTGGCGCTGCCCTTCTGTATGTAATAATAAACCTGCCTGCCCTGTTCGTCATATTCGTAATGAATACTACGGTTTGGTTCCCCGTCCTTATCATAATAAGTATACTCCAAAGTATCTCCCCTTGAGTTCTTCACATACTCCCTCTTCCCCTGCGCTTCTCCTTTCGCTGAAAACTCTTGCATTGTCTGATAGACCAACCCATCCTTCATGTGATACTCATATTCCCACCGGGTTTGTAACTTTCCGTTCTTCAGTGATTTTTGATATATTACCCGGTCCTCCTCGTCATATCCATACTGTTTCTCCGTGGTGTCCCAGCCCCAAAGCGGATATTCCTTACGTCTGGCTGTCAGATTTCCCCTTTCATCATATCCGCTCAGCTCAATATTGTTAAGACTCCCGTCGGTTTCGTAGCAGCTCTCCTCCACGCAATTTCCTTGTGCGTCATAGAGGTAAACCGTGTAGCACCTGAAGCTCAATCTTTCATCTTCCGCATAGACTGCATTCTTCGGTGAAAAATGTGTCACAGGTATTACTCTGTCTATCTGCGCAGCTTCTTCCCCGTCAGGTCTTCTCCTACTTCCATCCCTATATGCAACGATATTATAAAAATCCTCTCTTAAAAAATTCCCTACACTTTGAGAAAATAACATAACGGCTACAATACACACTATAATTACCACACAAACAGCCAGTCCTATCAGAACATGCTTTATTCCATCGTCCTGCTTCACTGCTCACAGCACTCCCTTCTTTTTCTTAAAGCTTATCCTTGCCGTTTTTCACATGATACCATATGTGCGGAAAAGAAAGCGCCCCAGCGCACATGGAATCAGAAGTTAAAACTTGTCTTCTTGTTTCAACATTCTACCATAGTTCGTTTATAGTGTACAGATATCACATAGCACGCAGCACAANCTCCCTTTTAATCTCCAACAGCTTCCCTATCTGCATTAAAATATAAAATAAAATCGCCCTTGCCTCGAACTCATAACGGCTTGTGGGAAGCTTCTCCTCCTGCATGTTACAAAGCAAAACCTCCTGCCTTTTCAAAAGTTCCTCCACTGTGTTATTTTTGTGAAAGCCCTCCTCAATTTCTTTGAGCAGCTGCGCTATCTGCTTCGCCTGCTCCGGAAGATAAACAATTCTTTTTATGTTGGAATAGATTTCCTGCAGCACAACGCTCTGCTGCTCTCTCATGCGAATATAATCAAGCTCATAGGTATCGCCCTTTAACAGAGAATTGTTGTAATTTACCGCTGCGCAGACCTTTGCCTCCTCCAAAACCGTCTCCAGACTGTGAAAACAGTCAGCCCCATATTCCTCTTTCTCCTCTCTGATCAGCCACAGAGACATTCTGTGCAGAATTCCTTTTATCTGATTATCCACCTCATCGGCAAGCCGTTCAAATTCCTCTCCCTTTTTACGCAAACTCAAATTCACCAAAATCCCCATCGAAATGCCTATACAAAGTAAAAGTATTTCATTTAAAATCATTTCCGGCGCCATAGAACCTTTCATCAAAAAATGCGTCACCAAAACCGAATCCATGGAAAGCGCCTCCACCCATCCCAAACTGAGACACAGCAAGGCAAACAGAAACAAATAAAGCGCAAATGCCCACAGAGTATAATCCAATAACCAAAAACACACACCTGCAAGCGCCAGTGCACAACCAAAGGCAAATGCACGTCTTGCTGCACTTTTTATGGTTTCTCTTTTGGTATTTTGTATACTGAGCACTGTGATGATTCCCGCCGTCACCGCATTTGACAGCCCAAGCTCGCCTGCTATTGTAATTGCTGCAACCGCGGCAAGGGCTATTTTCAGGCTCTTCATCAATTGCTTTTTCCATTGAATATGGTTCTGAATACCTCCCATGACACCTCACCTTTATAGCCTTCTTTTATTTAACAGTATTGATAATTAACTAAAAAAAATGTGAGATATTATTTCAAATTCTTAATAAAATATAACATTACAGCTAGGTCTTAAGTAATAATATTAAAAAACGGGAGCGGTACTGTTTCCTTCGTATTGAAAACAAGCCACACACGACAAGTTCGTATTACTATGAAATAATCAAGTCCACTATTACTTATAAGCTACAATCCAAGCTTTTTCAAAGCACGGTCGCTAATCAGACATTCTCCATGCTCCTTTAAATGCATAATCTTATCGTCCTCCGCCCCATAGAGACTGCTAAACTCTATTGCTTGTATACACGCTCTGCTGTAGCGCTCATAAGAGGCTGTATTTCTTGTCATATATAAGTAATATGCCTCATCCATTACATAAAGCTCACTATGTATCCGCAAATTCTTAGGCAGCGCAGCCGCATAATTCATCAACATGCCCAAGGTATCGAATTTAAATATCGCCTGTTCCGGACGCTTCGCTTTCCCCTTCAGCTTCTCCTTACTCACTGTAGAACGTTGAGTGTCAATGTGCATCACGGGCGCCTGCTCTTCTATTTGCTCTTTTGTCTTTAGCAAAACCTGTTTCATTTCCTTCAGGCACTCTAAAATCTGAGCGCCATCTTTTACATCAAATGGGTCTCTCTCAGAAAAGGTCAAAAGCAAGCCATGTTCAGGCAGCATCATAATCTGCAGGTCAAAGGCGAATTTAGGCGGCTTATAGCCTACTTCCTCCTCAGCCAGCTCAATAATGTCCTGTACTACCTCTTTTGCTTTCTCGCTGCGCATCACAAAATCCTTGTAATCAATATTATATTCTTCCAATTCCTTATTGGAAAGAAAACATTTTACGGTCTTATCATCTACTCGTTCTATTTTCATAATTCTTCTCCATTCCAAAATACAACAAATGCTTCACACCTTTTAACAGTACTTTTTTTTATCATAACACAAAAGTAACATTATTTCTACTATAGTTTTACTCTATTTTTTTGCTAAATTTTAACTTCTATGATATGATGTCTTTGTATCACATTTTTGGGGAGGAAACGCTTACAAATGACTTATTCACCAATGCAAATGACATGGTTATTTTTCATCTATTCTCTGGTAGGCTGGTGTGTGGAGGTCTGCTTTGCCGCCGTCCACCACAGAAAATTTGTAAATCGAGGCTTTGTCAACGGTCCTTTATGTCCTATTTATGGTTTTGGCGCAATATTGCTAATGCTCTTCCTGCCGGATCTTACCAGCAATGTCTTTTTCCTGTTTTTGGGAGGCGCCATACTTTCCACGACACTGGAATATATAACCGGTATCGCTTTGGAGAAAATTTTCCATCAAAAGCTGTGGAGTTATTCCAAAATACGCTATAATATAGGCGGCTATGTCTGTCTGCGATATACTCTTCTTTGGGGCTTGATGTCGGTGCTCACCATGCTGTTTACAAATCCCTTTCTCTGCCGCATTTTAGCACTGGTTCCGAGTATTATAGCTCATATTGTTCTTATCTGTCTCTCTGTGCTGTTGTTGTTGGATTTTTTGACTACTGCCATGGTAATTCTTGGTATGAAAATACAGGCAAAGCAGCTGGCACAACTTTCCAAAGGGATTCAACATACCTCCAAACTGTTGGAAAACACCCTTACTAAACAGATTCAAATGCGTATGGAAAGGTCTTTTCCTTCCATCAAAATGGATACCATCATCCATGATTTTAGGGAAAAGCTTACTTCTAAAGATAAATCTCAGCCTCAGATTTTTGCTTCAGGCTGCAGCTTTTATAAAATTGTCTGTCTATTTTTTATCGGCGCTTTTCTAGGAGACATTACCGAGACTCTTTTTTGTCTTGTTACCACGCATAGACTTATGAATCGCAGCAGTGTGGTATATGGACCCTTCAGCATTGTATGGGGATTAGGCTGCGCCTTTCTAACGCTGTTTCTTTATCGCTACAAAGATAAAAGCGACCGATATATTTTCTGTGCCGGTACACTATTGGGAGGCGCTTATGAATATATCTGCAGCGTGTTTACAGAGTTGGTTTTCGGCACCGTCTTTTGGGATTACAGCGGTTTTGCCTTTAATTTAGGCGGACGCATCAACCTGCTGTTCTGCTTTTTCTGGGGAATTGCTGCCGTAACATGGCTAAAGCTTATCTATCCGTTCCTCGCAAAGCTGGTGGAAAAAATACCCAGACGTATGGGTACAATCGTCTGTAATATTATGATTATATTTATGATTTTTAATGTTATAATATCCTCTAGGGCACTTGCAAGATACACGGAACGCAACACGGTAACCGAGACTGCCCAGACACAGAAGACTTCCGTCATAAGCCTTAAGCTGAACCAATTTTTAGACACACACTTTACAAACGAACGTATGGAACGCCTTTATCCCAATGCCAAAATTGTAGATAATATGTAGTTTGTCCTTTAAAGCTTGCCACTAAGGATAAACTTCATAATGATTCTATGAAGCTGAATAGTAACGCATCAAATGCCCAAGGGATGCTTTGCCCCCTTTAAGTACGGTACTTGGCTTATCACCCGCAGGAATAAAGGCACCACGCCAGAAAGGACATAGCAATTATATGAAGATTGAAGAATTGACTGCCGAACAATCTGTTACCCTGTTAGCCAACTTAAACGGCGAACAATTGACTTTTGATACTAAGATCCAAGAGGTTTATCCTAAAAAACATCTTGTTATTGCTGCCCCCATATATCAGGCTGACAAGGTGATTTCATTTCGCGCCAAAAATCTAGTTGTAGACCTGCTTGTAAATATGGACGATGTGCAGCCGTCACTCTTTAAAAATGTCACTGTCACTCTTATGAAAAAATCGGATGGTTCCCTCTGTTACCGCTTAGAAACCATTGCCGAGAGCAAAAGCTTTAACCGCAGGCAGAATTTCCGCTGCTTTATAGGCACGGCAATTAACATGCGGTGTGGAACTAACCATTCTACTTGTGGCGCCATTTTACGGGATATCAGTATCAGTGGCTTTGCCATAGTTTGCAACCGCAGTACTACTCTTGATACAAATCGTATTATTCATATACTTTATGAGGATTATTTAGAAGAAACAAATCAAAAATTCCTGTTTCATCTATATGGTATTATTGTAAGGACACAGGAATTGGAAAATGGTCGAATTCTCTACGGATGCCGCTTGAACAATCATGTGACGGGGTTAGATGCCTACATTATGACCAAGGAACGGCTTCGCCTGAAAAATAATAACAGGGAAAAAATGAAAAGAAACTAATTCCGGCTTCTATTTCAAGCTCCCTGAAACGGACATGGGGTATATTTATGAATTTGGACGGAAATATGCGAAGAAAAGCAATTATGGAATATTTGAGTAATAAGACTGCGCCTGTCAGCGGTATGGAGCTGGCAAAATATTTTGGCGTCAGCCGCCAGATTATTGTGCAGGACGTGGCGCTGCTGCGCGCCGAGAACCGCGACATTCTCTCCACCAACAAGGGCTATATGCTCTTTCATTCCCAAGAAAAAAGAAGCGGCTGTACGGCAGTGATTATGGTAAAGCATTCCGCAGAGCAGACCTTGGAGGAAATGCGTTCTATCGTGGACTACGGCGGCACAATGCTGGATGTTTCCATTGACCATGACCTCTACGGACAGATTCGTGTAGATTTAGTGATTAACGACACTCAGGACGCAGAGGAATTCTGCCGCAAAATGGAACAAAGCAGCTCCAAGCCTTTAAAAGTGCTGACCGGAGACTGCCATTATCACACAATTAAAGCTCCCTCTGAAAAAGCCTNAGACTGCCATTATCANACAAGAGCTTCGTGNAANGGGAATTCTTANNNACTGATTTTCCCGTACATTTCCGGTCTNCTGTCACGAAATAATCCCCAGCTAAAGCGCATCTCTTCAATGGCATCCAAATCAAATGTCTGTAAAATAACCTTCTCCTCCGTCCTTCCGGCATCCTGAAGAATTTCTCCGGTTTCATCCGCAATAAAAGAAGAACCGTAGAATANAAGGGAGGAGGACTGGTTGTTATTATACTTGGTCGGCAATACCTTTTCCTCACCGATTCTGTTTGCCGCAGCTATCGGCACTACATTTGCAGCCGCATGACCCTGCATACATCTTCTCCAATGAGGCATACTGTCGCAATCTATAATGGGCTCGGAGCCAATTGCCGTAGGATACAAAAGCACCTGTGCTCCCTGTAGCGTCATACATCTTGCAGCCTCCGGAAACCACTGATCCCAGCAGATCCCCACGCCAATTCTTCCATATGCGGTATCCCACACTTTAAATCCGGTATTTCCGGGAGTAAAATAAAATTTCTCCTGATAAAAATGATCGTCCGGAATGTGGGTTTTGCGGTAAACCCCCGACACGCTGCCGTCTGCGTCTATCATCGCAACGGAATTATAGGTAACATTGCCTGCCCGCTCAAAAAAACTGATAGGAAGAACTGCCTTAAGCTCTCTGGCAATCTCCTTAAAATGCAGAATTGCCGGGTTTTCCTCTGCCGTTGTAGCCAAACCGTAAGAAGAATAATTTTTCTCCTGACAAAAATACCATGTCTCAAACAGCTCCGGCAATAATATCACCTGTGCGCCCTGTCCGGCAGCCTGCCTCACAAGCTTTTCTGCTACGNCTATATTTTCCTGTCTGGAACGGTTGCAGTACATCTGTACCGCCGCTACGGTTAAATTTTTCATATCTTTTCTCTCCCAAGCTACTTTCTATCTGCCTTTTAATCTCTTATTCCGCCTGTTATTCACAAGGACCGGGGTATCTGCTGTGTAATACAATGAATATTCCCTCCCCCGATTAAAATATCCCTTGCGTAAATCTGAACAACCTCTCTCGTTGGGAAAAGCTCCTGCAAAATCTCCCTTGCCTTCTCGTCCGCCTCATCGCCAAAGCCCGGCATCACAACATGTCCGTTGGAAATATAAAAATTCACATAAGAGGCGGCAAGACGCTCACCCGGCACTCTGGTGGGCTGGTCCTGACAGGTATCCAGTCCTTCGCATTCCTCAGCGGTCATAGTAACGGGCTTAGGCAGAGGAAGCTTATGCACCTTAAGCTGCCTGCCCTTGGCATCCTTCGCCTGCTCAAGAGCCTTAAGACACGCTTTTGACATGGCATACTGTACGTCCGTTTCATTCTCCGTCCACGCCAATACCACCTCTCCGGGCGCCGTAAATGCGCAAATGTTATCCACATGTTCATTGGTTTCATCATGATAAATTCCACAGGGCAGCCAGATTATAGTGGATACTCCCAGATATTCCCGGAGNACCTNCTCTATCTCTTCTCTGCTCATTTCAGGATTCNTTCCCTTGCTTAANAGGCAGACTTCCGTCACCATACNGGTGCCTTCNCCGTCCACATGGACGGAACCGCCCTCCANAATAAAATCNCTCTTNNNATAAACATCCTTCTCCAACAAATCACACAGCTTCCGCGCCATTTTGTTATCGTTATCCCATGGAAAGTACAGACCGTCGTATAAGCCCCCCCATGCGTTAAAGCCCCAGTCGATTCCCCGCACATTTCCCTCTTCATTCCTGACAAAGGTGGGGCAATAATCCCTCGCCCAGGCATCGTCGCTGGACATTTCCACCACACGGATATGTGCCGGAAGCATAGCCCTCGCATTGTCATACTGTGCCGCGCTGGCACAGACCGTCACCTTCTCGGAGAGAGCAATCGCCTCCGCCACCTGTACAAATGCTCTTCGCGCTGCATACGCCCCGTATTGCCATGAATCGGAGCGCTCAGGAAATATCATAATACAGCCTTCATGAGGCTCAAACTCTGCCGGCATATGGTAGCCGTCCTTCACAGGTGTGGTATCATAAATAATCTGCATAGTTACCTTCATTTCTGCGCTGCTTTTTGAATATACTACAATGTTTGTGCAAGCAACGCGCAGTCACAAACCTGTCGAGTGAAAAATTTATTTTTCACTCTTTCCTCCTACAATCTTCCCTTGAAATCTTCATATCCAAAACTTTTAATCATATCACAGACGCCATTTTTCCTGAGAAGGGCAATTCCCGGCAGCGGCATACCGTTAAAAGTATTATTTTTCACCATAGAATAAATCGCCATGTCTTCAAATATCAGCCTTTCCCCCTCCTCAAGAGCATGGTCAAAGGAATAATCGCCGATAACGTCTCCCGCAAGACAGGTAGGTCCGCCCAAACGATAGGTATATTCCTTTTCTCCGGGCTGTCCGCTGTTGTGCAGGGGCGGACGATAGGGCATCTCCAGCACATCCGGCATATGACATGCCGCGGAGGTGTCTAAAATCGCAATATCCATACCGTTGTGCAGGGTCTCCAGCACTGTAGTTACCAGATAACCCGCATTCAGTGCCACAGCCTCGCCCGGCTCAAGATATACGGTAAGCCCATACTCTTCCTGCATATGAGTAATACATTTCTCCAACCGGGAAATATCATAATCCTCTCTGGTAATGTGGTGCCCCCCGCCAAAATTAATCCATTTCATTCCATACAGATATCCTCCGAAGGCTTCTTCCATCGCCATAAGGGTCTGCTCCAAGGCATCGGAATTCTGCTCGCACAGAGTATGAAAATGCAGTCCGTCCAAAAGGGAAAGCAAATCCTCTCTGACACCTTCTTCCCCATCCAAGGAGCCGCACCACCTTCCCCGTATAAAGTTCTCCTTAGTTATTCCCAGTCTGGAACCGGANGCNCAGGGGNCATAAATNACATGCCCCTCCTGAGTAGAACACTCCGGATTTATGCGGAGACCGANACTTTTCCCCATCTCTTTAGCTCTTTTCCCGTACTTTNCCNCCTGTCNCCATGAATTAAACACAATATGNNCACAGTATNCCAGAANTTGAGGAAAATCTTCCTCCCNGTANGCANGCGAAAAGATATGATTCTCACAAGCCTTNCNCTGCTTAAGCAAGGGTTTCACCATCTCCTCCGCACAAAGCCTTGCCTCGTACAGACCGCTTGCCGTTGCCCCACATAAATATTTCCCAATCACAGGATACATTTTATACATGGAAAACGCCTTCTGCGCCAACAAAATACGGGCGCCTGTTCTCTCCATAACGCCCTTAAGCAACTGTAAATTTTTTTCTAATAACGCTTCGTCCACCACATAACAGGGTGTGGGTAACTGTTGAAAATCCATTTGTTTTTCCTCTATATAAATTATAATTCAGCCGCTAAAAACTCATATCAATAACTTGCAAAAGCCTGCTTTCCCAAGCCCTGACCGTTATTGCAAGCGTACCGGCTGCAACATTCCTCAAATGCCTATGCAGGATGGCACTTTGCTCGTTACCCGCGGAAATGAACAAACGACAAAAACCGAAATGGTGTATCTTATGACCGCTTATAAACGGTATCATCAAGCTATAATCTACTTTATAAATGTTGAAAACTATGCTACAATGGTCGCGGGCTTGCTAAAAAAACATGTACCCACACTTATAATAAATCTCAATAGACCCCCAAATTTTCAGCGCAGAAATGAGGAGGATACATGTGAAAATCAAAATCTTTCACAAACGAACCTGTTCTTTTTGCAATTATTGTGCTGACGC
>WFLY01000081.1 GCA_009177215.1 Bacillota bacterium | reverse complement strand
TATGTTAATACAACATATAGATACCCCGCAGGGTATTTTGTTTGGAAAATTGACGGAACTGTAAAATCATGGCGGAAAGGATATAATAGAGCATATGGGAGAAGATAAGCAATGCTGTCATCAGAAGAAAACGCCAAGACAGGAGGGCGAATTAAAGAGACTGAAAAACAGACTGAACCGAATTGTAGGGCAGATGAACGGTATCGGAAAAATGCTGGATGAGAATCGCTACTGCGGTGATATCCTGATTCAGATTGCCGCGGTGGAGAGTGCACTGCAATCCTTTGGATATGAGATTTTTAAGGAGCATATGGAGAGCTGCGTGGTGGAGGAAATACAAAAGGGAAATACTGCCGTAGTGGATGAGGCGGTGGAATTAATGAAGAAATTGAAGTAGTGAAGGGGAGGTTATGGCGATGAAAGAAAAATATCATATATCGGGAATGACCTGTTCGGCATGTTCCGCCCATGTGGAGAAGGCGGTCAGAAAACTGCCGGGAGTGGAGAAGGCATCTGTGAATCTCCTGACAGAGACTATGGAAATTGTATATGATGAAGCCGGACTGAACCGAGAAGGGATAGTGGCGGCAGTGGAAAAGGCGGGCTATGGAGCATCGAGAATAGCAGGCTCTCAGGGGAGCGGAGCGGCAGACCGGCGAAGCAGCGCACAACAGAAGGAACCGGCTAAGTGGCAGAGCAGTCCGGAGCAGGGAAACGGAGCAGGACGGCAAGGCAGGTCAGAACAAGGTGAGTATGCTGCATCAGAGAATACTGTCACCCACAGAATTGCGGCGAGCCGTAATTCTGTAAGCAGTGGAGCGGCAGACGAAAGAGACAGCTTGAGGCAGAAGGCAAAGGAAGAGGATAGAGCGATGAAGTGGCGGCTGGGTATCTCCGTTTTTTTTCTTTTGCTTTTGATGTATGTGGCAATGTATCACATGTATAATGATTTATTTGGGCTTCCTATACCGGACTTTGTCATGAAGGCGTTCCATGGCAGCGAAAACGCCATGACCTTTGCACTGACGCAGCTTTTATTATTACTTCCTATTATATATATGAACCGAAAGTTTTTTGCGGTGGGATTTAAAACACTGAGGCATTTAAGCCCTAATATGGACAGCCTGATTGCGCTGGGCGCTTCCGCAGCATTGGGGTACGGTATTTTTGCCATGTACCGAATCAGCTATGGGCTGGGTCATGGAGATATGGCATTGGTGGAGCAATATTCCCATGATTTATATTTCGAGTCGGCAGGTATGATTCTGACCTTGATAACGGTGGGCAAGTATCTGGAAGGGCGTTCTAAGGGGAAGACCAGTGAGGCAATCACCAAGCTTATGGATTTGTCTCCTAAAATGGCGGTGGTGCTTGATGAAAACGGTGAGGAGGTTTTGCTCCCTACAGAGCTTTTGCAAAAGGGCGATACTTTTTTGGTGAAGCCGGGAAGTCTGGTGCCGGCGGACGGCACGGTTGTGGAGGGCAGCTCCAGCGTGGACGAGGCAGCAATCACCGGTGAGAGCATCCCTGTGGAAAAACAGGCGGGAGATAAGGTGGTTTCTGCCACCATGAATAAATCGGGATTTTTGAAATGCCGTGCGGAGCGGGTGGGAGAGGATACTACGCTGTCCCAGATTATCCGTTTGGTGGAGGAAGCAAGCGGCAGCAAGGCACCGATTGCTAAGTTGGCGGATAAGGTTGCAGGAGTGTTTGTGCCGGTGGTCATGGGCATTGCTTCCCTTACACTGATTTGCTGGCTGCTTGCGGGGGCTTCGGCGGAATTCGCCATCTCCACGGCGATTGCGGTGCTTGTTATTTCCTGCCCTTGTGCCTTGGGGCTTGCCACTCCGGTGGCGATTATGGTAGGTACGGGAGTGGGCGCAAGGAACGGAGTGTTGATAAAGTCGGGGGAAGCCTTGCAGACTGCAAGGGGGATTGATACGGTGGTATTCGACAAGACGGGTACTATTACTGAGGGACGGCTTAAGGTGCTGGAAACAAAAGGGTATGTAAAGGGAATGACTACCGAGCAGCTGCTTTCGGCGGGGGCAGCAGTAGAGAAGCAAAGCGAGCATCCTCTTGCCGAGGCGGTCATAAAGGAAGCGCAGCTTTTTAACTGTGAGATTCCCAAGGTGAAGGATTTTCGAGCTGTTTTCGGGCGCGGTATTGAAGGCGTATTGGAAAGCGGATTTATGGCGGGAGCCAGAATTATTGTGGGCAATAGGGCATATCTGGAGGAGCAGGGGATTTCCTTAAGCGAAGAGCAGGGGCAGGCATCAAATTCCATGGCTGACGAGGGAATGACGCCTCTGTGGGTAGCGGCGTTCCGTGAAGGTAAGGGTGAGTTTTTGGGGCTTATCGGTGTGGCGGACGAGATTAAGTCTACTTCGAGGAAAGCAATCAGCGCATTGAAGAAAATGGGTATTCATGTTGTTATGCTAACCGGCGACAATAAGCGGACAGCCGAGGCAGTAAGACAGCGCATGGGGATAGAGGAGGTGATTGCCGAGGTGCTTCCACAGGATAAGGAGCGGCATATCCGTGCCTTGAAGGAGCAGGGGCATAGGGTTGCAATGGTGGGAGACGGTATCAATGATGCCCCCGCTCTTGCGGCGGCAGATGTAGGTATGGCAATCGGAGCCGGCACGGATGTGGCTATGGAGAGCGCCGACATTATTTTGGTGAAAAATGATTTGCGGGATGCGGTAACTGCAATTCGATTGAGCAGAGCCGTTATCCGTAACATTAAACAGAATCTGTTTTGGGCATTTTTTTATAACAGCATAGGAATTCCTTTGGCGGCAGGTCTGCTATATCCGGCACTGCAGCTTCGTTTAACACCAATGTTCGGCGCTGCCGCCATGAGTATGAGCAGTATTTTCGTGGTGGGAAATGCACTCAGGCTGCGGGGCTTTAAAAGTGGCTTTCGGAGCGGCACAGGCGGGAGCGGGGAAGGTGAGACAGAGGAAGTGTGTCAGGAGAGCCGTCCGCAGGGAAACCTACAAGAAGCTAAGGATGAAGAAATGAATAATAAAGAAAAAAAAGACAGACAAATCAAAAAAGAGAGGAGTAAAGCTATGAATAAGGTAATGACAATTGAGGGAATGATGTGCGGTCACTGCACTGGAAGAGTACAGAAGGCACTGGAGGCAGTTGAGGGCGTAAGCGCTGTGTCCATGAGTCTGGAGGAGAAAACGGCAACTGTTGAGCTGGCAGCAGAGGTTGCAGATGAGGCTTTGACTGCGGCAGTCATCGAGGCGGGCTATGAGGTAAAAAGTATTCATTAAGATTTCTTTAGAATTCTTGTGCTTCCGGTGTAAATATGGTACGTTGAAGATGTAAGATTTGCAGACAAGGCGCAGAAAACAATGCGCACAGAAAAAACGTGTGGGAGGCATACGGTTTAAACGCGTATGCCTCAGGGCACGGGATGGGAGCACAGATGAAGAACAAATTATATTATGTATTATTTCTGTTTTATGCTTTGGTGGCAGCTTTTGTGCTGTATGTCAACGGAGTGTTTACCGGAGAGAAGGCTTCTCTTGTGAATCTGATGATAAACATTGGGTTTCTGATTATTATAGGAGTGCTTTTCCTTATATCAACTATCAGTTTCGGACGTTTGAACCGTGTGACGGATGAGCTGGATGCGGTGACAAAGCAGCTCAAAAAGGAATATAAGGAGGCTGAGGGTAAAAATCTGTGGGGAAGCTATCAGGAAGGCAGGGAATTGTTTGAAAACGAAGAACTGCGTGCGGCATTTCACAAGTACCGCATGAGGATGAAGAGCTTCAGGACGAAAAGAGGCTATACCAATATCTGTGATTTGGAGGAATATATCAACGAGAATCTTTTGGACAGAGTGGGAATGAATTTTTTTAATTCGGGTCTCTCCGGTACCCTTACGGGTCTTGGTATTNTNNGTACCTNTTTAGNNTTATCAATGGGTCTCGGTTCCTTTAACGGTGACGATATCTATACCATTTCCGACAATGTTGCACCGCTTCTTTCCGGTATGAAGGTGGCATTTCATACTTCTGTTTACGGTATTTTCTTTTCATTGATATTTAATTTTATTTACCGCAGTATGATGTCCGACGCTTACGATAAGCTGGAGAACTTTTTGAATGTTTTCAGGCAGACGACTATGCCGGCAGCGGCTACGGAGGATGAAAATTCTGCGGCGATGGTGATTTATCAGGCGAGCATCTCAAATGCCATGAAGCAGATGCNGGNGCNGATGAAAGGAAATTCCGCAGAGCAGACNGCGGGATTGGAGCGCATTGTAGANCAGTTTACNCGGCNGATGCAGACGTCTTTGNNCGTTGATTTTAAAAAGCTTGGAAATACCCTGAAGGCTGCGGGCGAGGTTCATGCAGGCTGTGCGGAGAATGCAAAGAGCCTTATGGAGGTGTATGCGGGGCTGGTTGAAGGAAACCGCAATACACAGGAGGCGTTATTAAAGATGCTGAAAAGGCAGGATGAGCTTACAAAGGAGCTTTATGCCCAGAAGGAAAAGCTGTCCGCGGCATGTAATGAAATGAGTAATGATATCAGTAACCAGTTGTATGCATTCAATCAGATGAGGAGCCTGTATGAGAAATAAACATAGGAGCAGGGAGGCTTTTTCNGAANACAGCTACTGGCAGTCNTANTCGGNTATGATGGNGGCGCTGCTGNTCATATTCATTCTNATCATTGCCATTACCCTTGCTATATACAAACAGAAAACAAACGATTTGGAACAGACCAGACTGGACTTGAGCGCAGCTCAGGAGCAGCTGGATATTGCAAAGNCGGANTTAGNNAATTCGAGAGTGGAAATNNAAAAGTCCAATGAAGAGCTTGCTGCCTCTTNGGCTGAGCTGAAGCAGGCGTATGAGGAGGCTGCGCTGACCAAGGAAGAGCTTAATAATGCCTATTTGGAAATTGAAAATGCCCAGAAGGAGCTTGCCACGACCAAAAGTGAGTTACAGGATATTGTCGGAATCCGTACCGATATTATCGGCGCTTTGCAGGCGGCATTCAACAATTCCAGTATGAAGGTGGATGCCCAGACAGGTTCCATTACCTTTTCCTCCGACGTATTGTTCCGGTATAACAGCTCTACATTGACGAAAGAAAGTAAGTCATCTTTAAAGGAAATTATCCCCAAGTATCTTGATGTGCTTTTACAGGAACAGTACAGGGGCTATATAGCGGAGATTATTATTGAGGGTCATACTGACACGGACGGCGGTTATCAGGGCAATATGGAGCTTTCTTATGACCGTGCCAATGCAGTGGCAAATTTCTGCCTGAATAAAGAAAACGGGCTGAGCGAGACTAAGATAGAACAGCTGCAGCAGCTTCTGACGGTTAACGGTAAGTCCTGCAGCAGCCCTATTTATAAAAGCGACGCTTCGGGAAATCCTACGGATGAAATTGATATGGCTGCCTCCCGGCGCGTGGAAATTAAGTTCCGCTTAAAAGAGGACGAGATGATTGAGAAAATCTCGAAAGTGCTGTCACAAGAATATGAAAAAGCAGCAAATCTTTAACAGATTTGCTGCTTTTTTCATAGAAATCATTCTATTTAGATAAAGTTTATATTTTGTTTATTGATTTTCATGCGATATGTGTTATATTATCAATAGAACAAATAGAAAGTATGCGGCAGAAAATTTATAAGTGTAAGAGGTATTGTACGGGCGGCTGCCGGTAAAATAAAGAGTGAGGAGGAGTGGAATATGAATATTCAGAAATTTACGCAAAAGTCCATTCAGGCGGTTGACGGCTGTGAAAAGCTGGCTTATGAATATGGGAATCAGGAAATTGAGCAGGAGCATTTGCTGTATAGTCTTCTGACAATAGAGGACAGCCTGATATTGAAGCTGATTGAGAAAATGGAGATTCAAAAGGAGCATTTTTTGAATCGTGTGGAGCAGGCGCTGAATAAGCGGGTTAAGGTACAGGGCGGACAGGTGTATGTGGGTCAATACCTGAATAAAGCGCTGATTGGCGCGGAGGATGAGGCAAAGCAGCTGGGAGACGAATATGTTTCCGTGGAGCATTTGTTCCTTGCCATGTTAAAGCAGCCCAACAAAGAGATTGCTGCTATTTGGAAGGAGTATGGAATCACTAAAGAGCGTTTTTTGCAGGCGCTTTCCACAGTCAGGGGAAATCAACGTGTCACCAGTGATAATCCTGAGGCAACATATGATACCTTAGAGAAGTACGGACAAGATTTGGTGGAGAAGGCGAGAGCGCAGAAGCTGGATCCTGTTATCGGACGTGACAATGAAATTCGCAATGTTATCAGGATTCTTTCTCGCAAGACCAAGAATAATCCTGTTTTGATCGGCGAGCCGGGTGTTGGTAAAACTGCCGTTGTGGAGGGACTTGCACAGCGTATTGTGAGGGGAGATGTACCTCAAGGCCTGAAGGATAAGAAGATTTTTGCATTGGATATGGGNGCNCTNGTGGCNGGNGCNAANTANCGCGGNGAATTTGANGANCGTCTNAANGCNGTNNTNGAGGATGTNAAAAACAGTGNNGGACAGATTATTCTGTTTATTGATGAGCTGCANACNATNGTNGGTGCGGGAAAGACGGACGGCGCTTTGGACGCAGGAAATATGCTGAAGCCTATGCTTGCCAGAGGCGAGCTGCATTGTATCGGTGCCACTACTTTGGATGAATACCGGCAGTATATTGAGAAGGATGCCGCACTGGAGAGGCGTTTTCAGCCCGTTATGGTGGAGGAGCCTACGGTGGAGGACACCATATCTATTTTGCGTGGGCTCAAGGAGCGTTACGAAGTTTACCATGGAGTAAAGATTATGGACAATGCTCTTGTCAGTGCGGCAACTCTTTCCCACCGCTATATCAGTGACCGTTTCCTGCCGGATAAGGCAATTGATTTAGTGGATGAAGCGTGTGCCTTAATTAAGACGGAGTTGGACAGTATGCCTACCGAGCTTGACGAAATGCAGCGTAAGATTATGCAAATGGAGATAGAAGAGGCTGCTTTGAAAAAGGAGGATGACCGCATCAGTCAAGAAAGACTTGCGGATTTGCAGAGGGAGCTTGCAGAGCTAAGGGAAGACTTTACCAACCGCAAGGCACAGTGGGATAACGAAAAGGCTTCCGTGGATAAGCTTTCCAAGCTCCGTGAGGAAATCGATCAGGTGAATAATGAAATTCAGATTGCACAGAGAGAGGGCAATCTGGAGAAGGCTGCGGAACTAAGCTACGGAAAGCTGCCTGCCTTGAAAAAACAGCTGGAGCATGAGGAGGAAAGGGTGAATGACTCTGACTTGTCATTAGTGAGGGAAAAGGTTTCCGATGAGGAGATTGCCAGAATTATTTCACGCTGGACAGGGATTCCGGTGGCAAAGCTGACGGAGAGTGAGCGCAACAAGACCCTGCATCTGGATGAGGAGCTTCATAAAAGAGTGATTGGGCAGGAGGAAGCTGTAATCAAGGTGACGGAGGCGATTATCCGTTCCAAGGCAGGTATTAAGGACCCTACAAAGCCCATTGGCTCCTTCCTGTTTTTAGGTCCTACCGGTGTGGGAAAGACAGAGCTTGCCAAGACGCTGGCGGCTTCTCTGTTTGACGATGAGAATAATATGGTGCGTATTGATATGAGTGAGTACATGGAGAAGTACTCGGTATCCCGTCTGATTGGAGCTCCTCCCGGATATGTGGGTTATGAGGAGGGAGGACAGCTGACAGAAGCAGTCCGCAGGAAGCCTTACAGCGTAGTATTATTTGATGAAATCGAGAAAGCCCATCCCGATGTATTTAATGTATTGCTTCAGGTTTTGGATGACGGACGCATTACGGATTCACAAGGGCGTACGGTGGATTTTAAAAATACGATTCTGATTATGACTTCCAATATCGGGGCAGGTTATTTGCTGGAGGGTATACAGGCTGACGGTAAAATCGCCGAGGATGCGCAGAAAGCGGTTATGAATGATTTGAGGACGCATTTCAGACCGGAATTTTTGAACCGCTTGGATGAAACCATATTGTTTAAGCCTCTTACGAGAGATAATATCGGTGGAATTGTCAGTCTGATTATTGAGGATTTAAACAAGAGGCTTGCCGAAAAGGAGCTTAGAATTGAGCTGTCCGAGGAGGTTATGCGTTTTATTGCGGAGAATGCCTACGACCCTGTGTACGGGGCGAGACCTTTGAAGCGATATATCCAGAAATATGTTGAAACTTTGTCGGCAAAGCTGATTCTAGCTGATAAGGTGGGCATAGGTGATGTGATATTTATAATTGTGGAGAATAATGAGCTGAAAGCAGTCGTAAAATAGCACAGAGCAAAAAAGGTGATATGATGAGCAAAGGTGAGGGGCTGTCGCCGGACAGCCCCTATTGAAATGCATACCGCTAATATTTATTACTACTTGATACTCTGTCAGTTTATTGCGGGGTATTTGATTGAGTCAATTCGTCATAAAATGTATATCCGCACCTTCCGTGTTCTTTTGTCCGGTATAATGCTTCGTCTGCATGTCGATATAGTGAATCATTATAACCGGAGGTGGAGAATGCAATTCCTACACTGATGGAGTACTTAGGAAGACCGTTTTCAGGGTGCTGTAGCTTTTCGTTAATCTGAGTCAATTTTTTTGCAATGATATCCTTATCGGTAATTCGGATATTGTTCATGATTACCACAAATTCATCTCCGCCGATTCGAATAGCGTAATCATTCCCGCGGAAATGTTTTCTCAAAAGGTCAGCAAGATTAGTTAATACCCGATCACCCATCTCATGACCGTAGTTGTCATTAATAGACTTAAATATATCCACATCTAACAGAAGTAAGGCAAGTTCGTCATCTGTTTCCCACAACGTATTTGTCAGTTCCTCAAATGCCTGCCTGTTCATCAGTCCGGTTAAAGCGTCATGTTCCGCCTTGTGCCGCAATGATTTATTGCGCGCCTCATTGATTTTAAAAATGTTGTTGTAGGTCAGTGCAAGATACTTAAATTCGTAGGAGCCGCTTAAGGTTAAGATGCTCTCATCATTGATACATTTGATGTATATATTGATAGGTTTTAAAATCATTACAACAATCATTACAAAGGTAATAATAATCAGGAGAAAAAGTCCTATGATATAAAGTTTTTGTAAGAAGAGCTCATGCTTGAATTGCTGGGAACTCAGGTTTTGCTGTTGTCTGGCGTATTCTGAAATTTCGGCAGTCGCCTGTTTTACCTCTGCTAAGATAGCCTCCTTGTGTAAGGTATAGTTTTCATCAAAAACAAGAAAATAGGCAGCATCTTTCATTTCCTGCGGGGTATATTCCAGCTCTGCCGGTGAAAGCTCATACGCTTTGACTTCTTTGGGAATATTTGCTTCGTCATAATGATTGAAAACAGAAATTAGCTTCATGGAATGAATTTCTATGTCCATGAGGGAATTGGACTTTTCCAATGCACTTACCAGCCGTTCATAAGCTTTTGTATCCGGTCCGCTGTGTGTCTTCATATTTTCTATTGCCTTGTCTCGGGATTTGTCTATATTGATTTCATGAAAATAGGCTGTCATATATTTTATATCCATAGTTATTACATATTGTCTTGTTTGCTCCGTCAGGTAGTCTGAGGTACGAAGCAGGCTGTTAATATCTGCTTCGGCTTCAATATAATTGTTAGTGTCATGGATTAAGACTGTATATTTTTCACTGACTTTAAAAATCTCACATGTGGTAAGAAAAAACAGAATGCATCCGATTGCCATAAGCAGAAAGCTCAAAGAANNTATTTTAATTCCCTTTANATGACTTGAAATGTTNTTATTTTTCATGATNTGTTGATTCCTTTCGTATTTTGNGTGCAATGCACCTNTCATCATTCTCGTAAGCAATAAGCCAAGCGGTGAGACCTGCATGGCATTTGGCGAATGCTGNGAGGTATNATTGTTNCCGCTTATACTATATTCGCCATAATAACATNTATTGGGGTCAAAGTGAAAGAAATAAATTACTATTTGTACAGAAATTTTTATATATATTCGCANGACATAGGTANATTTTTATAAAAACGTAGTTTAAAATAATANTGTATTTATAAGTATATTTGTATGGAGATTTGCGTTGCCTCNTTGNGTAAACGTTCCGGNNTNGNGATTAATATNTCTAAGNGGATTGCGNTGTNTATAGNGCANATANCTNAGCATTATCAAAATAATGTTGTTGAAGCCGCAGTAGATACCGCGCAGGGATTGGGATATGCGTTGGAAGTGTTTAGCGGCTTTGGTACTTATGGGGAAAATTACCTTCATGCCGATGGTGAAAGGAATATTATCAATCTTCCTTATCTTGAAGATTATGACGGTATTATTTTAGCGCCGGATACCTATAATGTGAAAGGAATGTATGAGGAATTGGCGGATAAGATCCATAAGGAATCTCATTGTCCGGTAGTTAGTCTTCGCTATGAGGACGAGCATTTCTATAATGTCATAATCGATGATATTGAAGCAATGTCAGATATGGTGGAGCATTTTATCACGATTCATGAGTTCAGACATATTTGCTTTATGACGGGCAGGCTGGATATGCGGGATGCACAAAGACGTTTGCAGGGCTATCGGGAAACTATGGAAAAATACAATCTGCCGGTGACGGAACACATGATTTTTGAGGGAGATTATTGGCGCAATAAGGGTGAGGAGGCAATAAATTGGTTCTTTGAGGGCGGGGAACGCCCTCAAGCAATTGTCTGCTCCAATGATTATATGGCAATTTCTGTCATAGAGGCACTTCGTGTAAGAGGACTTCGCGTGCCGGAGGACATCAGTGTGTCCGGTTTTGATAATATTGATGAGGCACAGTATTCTGCTCCTCNCATATCCNGNGTGGATGTACNGGCGCAGGCAATGGGGCAGGTGGCTGTGCAGACCNTAGACAAATTGATAAGGGGATGGTCCTGCNANCAAAATATTTATGTTACCGTTAAGGGAAATTATCAGGGAACCTGCGGATGTGGAAATAAACAGCGGGATAATCAGATTACGGAGTTATATAATAAGAATCAATATTTAAATCATACGGTTGGCCAGATTACTTATATGAATGTGGATTTTGAGAATTGTGACACTTTGGAAGAATTACTACATACAGCCTTTATATATTCNTTTNATTTTTTATATGATAATATTTATNTTTGTATGTGTGACNATTATAATAAGGCGGAAAAGGAATTATTGGATTCGGAACAATATTCTGAAAAAATGATATTGAGAGCTGTTTTGTCGCGCAATATGGGCTTCCATATATGCGAGGAGAGTTTTGACAGAAGAGAGATTTTACCTGACAAATATAAAGCGGAAGACGAAACTCTTTATATATTCCCCCTGCATTATAAAAACCAGTGTCTTGGTTATCTGGTAATGCAGGCAGATAATATTGACTATTTGAAAGAAATTTTTTCTTCGTGGATAATANTTATGTCGAGCTTTATTAATAAGATTAATTTATACGCTGAGAATCAGAGCCTGATGGAATTCCGAGAGCAATCCCTCAAGGATGAATTGACAGGGCTTTATAACAGACGAATGCTTGAAAAGGCATTAAAAACCAGAAGCCAGAATACGTTTTTGCAGAGAAATGATTTTTGTATTATTAGTATAGACATGGACGGATTAAAATATATTAATGACACCTTCGGACATATTGAAGGAGATACTGCCATTTGCGCTTTTGCAGATATTTTAAAATATTTTGTGAGCGATAAATTTATTTGTGCCAGAGTCGGCGGAGATGAGTTTACAGTCTGTGTCGATACCGGAAGCGTAGAGGAAATACAAGCGGTCATTGACAGGATAAGAAACAAAATCAAGGAATACAATCAGCAGAGCGGAAAACCGTATGAAATGTCGGCAAGCATGGGTTATGCCTTTTATCAAAGAGACAAGGATTTGACGGATTGTATGGAACGAGCCGACAAAAATATGTATGCTGAAAAAGCTAAAAGGAAGAAAGAGGGAAGTCATCGATGATACCAAAGGATCCGGTAATGCTGCTTAGCTTAATAAATTTGAAGCTGCGGGATTTTTATGATAATCTGGAAACGCTGTGTGAGGATTTGGAACTGGACAGAGCGGAAATAATAGGAAGGTTGGAAGCGATAGGTTATCATTACGATAAGGAGAAAAATCAGTTTGTATANNANCATNNCNATAAAAGNCACNCACNGCCATATCTGTANCGGCTGCGGNCGNTNNCCGGGGGTAGGAAACGGAATCAATATCATTACTGATAATACGCTGTGCGCAGAATGGGAAACGGCAGCAGTATACGGATTAGAGGATTTTGTGGTGACGGTTGACATCGGAACTACGACGGTTGCCATGCAGCTCTGCGGAGCGGACGGAGTGGTGAAGGACTTCTTTTTGGTAGTGAATCCTCAAATAAAGTATGGGGCGGATGTATTATCGCGGGTTTTGGCGGCGGAGGAATCTGCCAAAGCGGCTGAAATGAAGCAAATGATAAGGGAAGTGATAATACAGGGGCTGAATCGTTTTCGTGAAAAACTGCCGAAAAATAAAAAGCTTCGCATGGTGCTTGCCGCCAATACGACAATGGTTTATCTATTGATGGGTTATCATACTGCGGAGCTGGGGAAAGCGCCTTTCGCAGCACGGCATTTGGAGGAGCTTCGGATAGATTTTGAGGGAGTTCCCTGTTATGTATTTCCGGGGCTTTCGGCATTTGTGGGCGGAGATATCGTGGCGGGTATGTATGCCTGTGAGCTTGCGGAGCGTAAAGAGCTGACACTGCTTATTGATTTGGGAACCAATGGTGAAATGGTGTTGGGGAATGCAAAGAAAAGGCTTGCCTGTTCTACGGCGGCGGGTCCGGCTTTTGAGGGCGGAGCTACCAGAGGAGTCTGGGGGGCGGATATGATAAGCCTGTTGGCACAGCTTTTGCAGGAAGGAATAGTGGATGAGACAGGCTTGCTTGCAGATGAATATTTTGAAAAGGGTGTTTTAATCGGTGATGTCCGTGTGACACAGCAGACTATTCGTACCGTCCAGCTTGCTAAGGCGGCAATAGCGGCAGGTATTCACATTTTGGTAAGAGAATATGGCATAACACTGCAGAATATTGACAGAGTGATACTGGCGGGAGGTTTTGGTTATTATCTGAAGCCCCAGGCAGCGGCAGTAATCGGTTTGCTTCCAAAGGAGCTGGTATCCAAGACTATGGCAGGCGGTAATACTGCCTTAGCGGGAGCCAGACGATTAGGAAGCAGGAAAGGGGAGTCGGATTTTAGAAGGATAACATTGTTGCAGACAAAAGTACTGAATATTGCCGAAATGAGGGATTTTGACAAACTTTATTTGGAGCATATTAATTTTGAAATGATATAAAATTTGTAAAAAAAAGCAAAAAAAGAACTTTTTATATATTTTTTTGTTTTAATTTTAACATAAATAGTATATACTGTAAATATAAGATACAAAACAAAGGCTACGGGGTGGGAGGGCATAAGTATGAGCCAAAGAAAAAACACAAAACCAATGACTGAAAAGGGTGTTCGCGAGAAGAAAGCTAAGGTACCTAAAGCTGCTAAAATACCAAAAACTCCTAAGGTAGCCAAAACTCCTAAGGTACCAAAAGCGCCCAAAGCTTCTGATGGGAAAAAACTGAATAATTCTAAATTGGCAGGTTTGTTTAAAAAGAGTAAAGCCTCCGATTTAAAGCAGGAAACCATAAACATGGGTAATCAGCCAAAGTTTTTGCTGTTCAGCATTNGAAATAAAATTATGTTTGGTTTTCTGGTACCTATTGTTTTNATGATAGTTATTGGGGTCAGCGCTTATCAANAGGCGGCAGAAGGTATGANTGAGAAATTTACTGATTCTACCGTTCAGACTATCCAGATGGCAACGGAATATGTGGATATGAGTTGTACCTTTATTGAGTCGGAAGGCGTGAAGTATGCTTTCGATAAGGAATTAAGCAAATATTTTANTGGNATGTTTGAGGGTAATGAAATAGATAGAGTAAGCGNTATAACNAANGCAAGGTCCCAGATGCTTTNCTCTCAAACCTCTAACCNGTTTATCAATAATATACATATTGTTACAAAGCAAGGAATCAGTATGCTGACTACGGCAGTGGCAGGCTCCTCCAGCTCTTCGGTTTCAATTTCAACAGAGGGCATTTTGGCAGAATATAGAGAGGAAGTATCTGCCGGAGGAAAAACCATTGAAAAGTGGATTGACGGTCATGATCTTTTGGATTCGGCACTGTCTCTGAAACGTGAAGAATATATTTTGGTGTATGAGATTATGGGGCAGTCTAATGCGGCATGTGTCGTTATTGATATTAAAGCGGATACGATAAAGGAATTTTTGCAGGGGCTGGATTTGGGCGACGGCAGTATTATAGGATTTGTCACCAAAAACGGCAGAGAAATTGTCTGCGAGAATTTGGATGAAGGTGAGAAGTCTAAGCTGTCAGAGGATGGCGGTGCATTCTATAATCAGGATTTTTATAATCTAATTAGTGAAGAAAATATGCAGGGTGCAACGGAAGTAGATTATATGGGAGGTAAATATCTCTTTATCTACAGCAGAAGCGGGAAAACCAATTGTACGGTTTGTGCGTTAGTACCTATCCGTGNTGTTACCAGTCAGGCGGAGACAATCAANACACTGACTATCGGCTTGGTNGTTTNGGCNTGTATTATNGTAGTTGTAGTTTGCTTCTTCATCGTAGTGGGAATTCAGGCGAACATGAGTCGTATTTCAAGGAAATTGGGCGAGGTTGCAAAGGGTAATCTGACTGTTCAGGTAAGGGCGAAGAGTCGTGATGAATTCCGAGGGCTTGCCGGTTCTGCCAATAATATGATAGCCAATACCAAAAAGCTGGTTCATAAGGTGGCGGACGCTACGGGTCAGCTTGAAGTATCGGCAAAAGAAGTGGAAGAGGCTTCGGATGTTATTAATGATTACTCCATTGATATTACGCAGGCAATCAGTGAGATTAACGAGGGCATGAGCAGGCAGGCGACACATGCGCAGGAGTGTGTGACTAAAGTTGATATCCTTTCCAGCGAGATACAGGATGTCAGTCGAGTAGTTGAAAAAGTTGAGAAGCTGGTAAGCGAGACTGACGAAATGATTCGTCAGGGTATGGAAATAATTCAGGTATTAGGCGGCAGAGCAAAGGAGACTACCGAAATCACCGTAAAGGTTGGAGAGAGTATCAACTCCCTGCGCAAGGAATCTGAGATTATTAATACCTTTGTTGAGACAATTACCGATATTTCAGAACAGACAAATCTTCTTTCCCTGAATGCTTCCATAGAGGCAGCAAGAGCAGGCGAGGCTGGAAGAGGATTTGCCGTAGTTGCTGAGGAAATTCGTAAGCTGGCTGATGATTCTGCAAGAGCAGCAGGAGAAATCCGCAATAATGTGGAACATATCAGTGCGCAGACTNTGANCAGCGTGAAGAGTGCCAGTCAGGCACAGTCTANGNTAGCATTACAGNCTGNAGCTGNNGANNTAGGNAGTAGGTGTATTCCGCCAGATGCAGATAAGAATGACTCAGCTGGTAGAGGGGCTTAATGACATTGTCACAAGTACAGAGAGAGCAGACCATGAGCGTAGTGATACCTTGGTAGCAGTTAGAAATATTTCTGATATTATTGAGGAAACTGCAACCAGTGCCGAAACCGTAAGCGAGGTTGCCAATAAGCTGCTTCAGAATGTTGAGAATCTGAATAGAACAGCAGGGGTTCTCGGCGATAACATGGAAGGCTTAAAAGCTGAAATTACCGTATTTAAGATTTGATGTAGTTTTGATATAATTATATAGTCAAATGCCCGCACTCAAAGGGTGTGGGCATTTTTGATTAAAATTGACAAATTATTGAGCAAAGGAAATTGTTAAGCGGGAAAGGTATGATTTAGAAATGGTAGGGAATTTAACGATTGTCACAGTGAGCATTACTTTAAGCATCAGTCTTCTACTGCCGGTGGCAGTTATGATTGCATATGGAGTAAAGAACAAAGGTAAGGGTGTCTGGTCTGCATGGTTTTTGGGTGCGGCGGGTTTTTTTGTAATGCAGATAGTAATCCGTATACCAATTTTAAGTCTATTGGCACTAAATCCCGCATTTGTAGAGTTTTCCGCCAAACATTATATATTGTACTGTTTTATTTTGGCGTTTACTGCAGGACTTTTTGAAATGGCAGGCAGATATGTGGTGGCAAAGCTAATGAGCAAAAGGCTCACCTATACCAGAGGAATTGCTGCCGGTTTAGGGCATGGCGGAATAGAAGCGATGCTTATCGTGGGAATGGCTTATGTGAATAATTTGATTTATATTATAATGATAAATACAGGACAATTTGATACAATTGTGGAACAGACTGCAGCGCTGGGAGTCGATACCACAAGTCTTGTTGCAGTTAAGACCGCACTTGTCAGTACAAATGCGGCAATATTCTTGTTGGCTGGCTATGAGAGAATTCTTACTTTGACATTCCATGTGGCATTAAGCCTTTTGGTATGTTATTTTGTAAGCCGCAAAAAGGATATTTTGGGAATTGTCATTTGTCTGGCATGTCATTGTGTGGCAGATTTTGTATCGCCTTTGATAAATGGTTTGACAACGCCCAATATGGGTAGCAGAATTTCCATAACCACTGCCTATGTGATGGTGTACCTTTTCCTGACCGGAGTGGCAGCGCTGTCGATTTTGGCAGTCAGAAAGGTA
>WFLY01000291.1 GCA_009177215.1 Bacillota bacterium | reverse complement strand
GTTATCACCTTACATGTCCTGTCCGCCTCCAGCTTTCTACCCACTCTATTATGGGCATTCTCGGACAGCATCTTCCCCGACGTAATTCCCATTAATGTTACGTCTCTCCCGCCATAGCTCTGGGTTTCATCAATAAGTAATGCATTCTCCCCCAGAAAAGCCTCCGCCAGTCTGAAATCACTCATTTTCTCCGCCACATCTGCCGGCGACAGATACCTCCATGCTGCATATACCGTGACAGAGCTCAGACACAACACCATTACCGCGGCAAGTATTGCCGCCCAATATCTAATCTTTTTTCTTCCTTCCATTGCTTTTTGCTCCTTTACCTGATTTAAAATTTTTTGATTTAACCAAAAATCCGGTTCATCAGTTGGAGTAAGGGCATGTTTTAACAGTTCATTCAACTCTTTTTCCATCTAAAACATTCTCCAATTCTTTTTTTAATAATTTTCTTGCCTGATGTAATCTGCTAAGCACCGTTCCCGCAGGTATTTTCACTATCGCTGCAATTTGCGCGGTGGACAACTCTTCCATGTAAAAAAGAAGCACTACCACTCTTAAGCGTTCCGGCAGCCTGCCTACCGCCTCTCTCACAGCGACACCTTCCTCTTTACTGATAATCCTCTCCTCGGGAGACATTTCCGTAGAATTGTCTGTTTTCACATCCTGATCCTCCACCATAGACAGCATATTTGCAATCCGTTTTCTCCACGCAAACTTTCGCTTCTTATTTTTCCAGATACGAAAGGCAATCGATAGCAGATAGCTTTTGGGGTTACTTTCATAATCTATTTTTTCTCTCAGCTCCACAGCCTTTAGGAAAGTATCCTGATACAAATCGTCAACTTCCTGCCAATTACAGGCAAGGGATTTGCAAAATGAGTAAATATCCTTTCCGTACTCATTAATGCACATTTCCAATTCTTGTTTTGTCATTCATTTCTCCACTTTCAAGACGTCTTTTCAAAGCGGCAACTTTTTTGCCCTTCAATCATACATTGTAACAACTTTGGGGATTATTCAAATTTAAAAAAATTTTGACAGAAACTACATTTCCCCTCTGATGTTTACATCTTTTATACTATTTTTCCGTTCTCACGCCAAAATAAAAAGTCTCCTATGATAGAAATTGTATCATAGAAGACCTCTTATATTTATATTTGCGAAAAAACAACTACGATTTATTAATTATAATGGTAATTAAATTTTAAACAATACCCTGAGCAGTCATAGCCTCGGCAACCTTCAGGAAACCTGCAATATTAGCACCGGCAACATAATCGCCGTCCATGCCATACTTCTTAGCGGCTTCATCAAGATTGTGGAAGATATTTACCATGATATTCTTGAGCTTGCTGTCAACTTCCTCGAAGGTCCATGAAAGTCTCTCGCTGTTCTGGCTCATCTCCAGAGCGGAGGTAGCAACGCCGCCTGCATTTGCAGCCTTACCGGGGCAGAACAGAACGCCGTTCTCCTGAAGATACTTGGTAAA
>WFLY01000100.1 GCA_009177215.1 Bacillota bacterium | reverse complement strand
TGACAGATGTATTGGAAAATGCTCTCGTACATTCATATCAAGGATATTGAGAGGTAAGAGGTTCCGTATTTCACGAGTAATTTTTCTGATGTGACAGGCACAGATGAGGAGAAATGAAAGGGGAATACGCCGAAAGAGGAGATTACCTGTGAATCAAGTCTTGGGGATATGGTTAAGAGCCATATAACTGTCATCTAGAAATAGATGGGGCGCTATCAAGAGGATATGTTTTTGTATATCATTCGCCAGCGCCATGTGCGCTGGCGTTTTTGATGTGTTATATGGCTGCGGCATTAAAAGTGTCAGGCAGCTCGGGAAGCCTGTTTGCCAGACCTCTCAGATACTTAAAGTGATAGCCTGTGAGAAACAGGCAGAAATGGAGGAAACGTATNTCAATTTTTAAAGGAGCAGGTGTGGCGATTGTAACGCCCATGAAGACAAACGGAGATGTTGATTATGAACAGTTNAAGAAGCTGTTAGATNTCCAGATTGAAGAAGGTACNGACGCTATTATTGTATGCGGCACTACCGGAGAGGCTTCAACACTGACCCATGAGGAGCATTTGGAGGTTATCAGGTATTGTGTGGAGGTGGTGGCAGGCAGGATTCCTGTTATTGCGGGAACCGGCTCTAACTGTACCCAGACAGCTATCTATCTTTCCAAAGAGGCAGAAAAATACGGGGCAGACGGTCTTTTGCTGGTAAGTCCTTATTATAATAAGGCGACACAGAACGGTCTTTATGAGCACTTTAAGGCGGTTGCACAGTCCGTTAAGGTGCCTGTGCTTTTGTATAATGTGCCCAGCCGGACGGGCTGCAACATTTTGCCAGAGACGGTTGTCCGCCTGTGTAAGGATGTGGAGAATATTGTTGGCGTAAAAGAAGCCAGCGGCAATATCAGTCAGATTGCGCATCTTGCAGCTATTGCAGGAGATGAAGTGGATATTTATTCCGGTAATGATGACCAGATTGTACCCATTCTTTCATTGGGGGGCTTAGGGGTTATTTCCGTGCTTTCAAATGTGGCACCGAGACAGACCCACGATATTTGTGAGAAGTTCTTTACGGGAGATGTTGCTGGCAGCCGTAAGCTGCAGCTTGAGGCGCTTAATCTGTGCAATGCGCTGTTCTGTGAGGTAAATCCTATTCCTGTGAAAAAGGCTTTGCAGCTTATGGGAATGATCGGTGGAACCCTTCGTATGCCTCTCACAGAGATGGAAGAAAAGAATGCAGAAAAGCTGCAGGATGCAATGAAGCAGTATGGCATCCTGAAATAAAGCACATGATGTTAGTAACTGGCAGCAAAACACTTGAATAATCAGTGAAGTTGTAGACTCTGCCAACTTATGAATGGCATGGCTGGACCGGTACCAGAATGAAAATACATGGAGAGAGGACTGAGAAAATGGTTAGAATCATAATGCACGGATGTAACGGTAAGATGGGGCAGGTTATCAGCGGCTTGATAGCTTCCGATTCTGAGGTAGAAATGGCAGCCGGTGTTGATGCAAGGGATGAAGGACATAATCCTTATCCGGTGTTTACGGATATCAACAATTGTGATGTGGAGGCGGATTGTCTGATTGATTTTTCTGCCGCAGCAGCAATAGATAATATGTTGGAGTATTGTGTGGCAAAAAAACTTCCCTGTGTGCTTTGTACCACAGGGCTTAGCGAAGAACAGCTTAAGCGGGTGGAGGAGGTCTCAAAAAAGATTGCCATCCTTAGGTCTGCGAATATGTCATTGGGGATTAATCTGTTGCTAAAAATGTTGAAGGAGGCGGCAGGGGTTTTGGCTCCGGCGGGCTTTGATATGGAGATTGTAGAAAAACACCATAATTTAAAGGTAGACGCCCCCAGCGGAACGGCTCTTGCTTTGGCAGATTCCATTAATGAGGAATTTAACAATGAGTATGAGTATGTTTATGACAGGAGCGCCAGAAGAGAAAAAAGACCGGTCAAAGAAATCGGTATCAGCGCAGTGCGTGGAGGTACCATTGTGGGTGACCATGATGTGATTTTTGCCGGCGCTGACGAGGTGATTACTTTTTCTCACACAGCTTATTCCAAAGCAGTATTTGGAAAGGGTGCGGTGCAGGCGGCAAANNTTTTGGCGGGAAGAACTGCCGGTATGTATAATATGGCTGATGTTATTGAGGCGAGTATGTAGTGCGGGTAAGAACGTAATACAAGCAATGCATGCAGAGTTGTCATGCAGACGTATTTGTCATGCGGATAATTCAGTAAAACAAAAAGGAAGCTTAAGAAAAATGCAAGCTTCCTTTTTTAATGGACGTAATTCCCTTATTGTCCGGCTGTACCTGCGCCTGCGCCGTTACCGGCACCGCCCGTAGTGCCGTTGGTACCTGTGGTACCTGTACCATTGTCACCGCCTACTAGGTCATTGGTAATATCGGAAATACCGTTTGCAGCGTCATCTACCATATTGCCAATGGTGTTGCCTGCATCGTCAAGCAGAGAATCGCCGTTACCACCTGTGGTATTGCCTATATCAGTACCATTTGTAGTACCGTTTGTGGTGTTGTCGTTTGTAGTACCGTTATTCGTAGTACCGGAATTTGTATTGTTGTCATTTACGGTGCCGGAATTATTTCCGTTGCCAGAGTTGCCTGTATTGTTTTTGTCGGTTTCGTTTTGGGCGCCGCTTCCGGCCATACTGCCGGAATTCTTGCCGCTGTTGTTGTCATTGGTACATCCGCTTGCAATACACATGTAGACGATTACAAGCCCAAGCACCAGAAGCTTCTTTACGCTTTTTAAAGATTTTGCTTTTTTCATAATTCTCCTCATTTCTGCGCAGCCTGATTACATGAGCCTGAAAGGACATAAAAGCTTGTGAGGGCTGCGCGAACACAAGCTTATATTAATTCAGCAAAAAAGTAAGCCGAAACGGTTACAGGTGCTTTTGCTGACTTGTTAGTAGTATGTGAGAGTTTTTTGAATTTATACAAATTGAGTTTATAAATTTTTTTTAGCAAAATGTTGGAAATTATAATAATATAATTTATAATAGGTAAAAAGCATTCCGATTTAAGAAAGCGAGAGAACATTTGGAATTCAGACCTTGTATTGACATACATAACGGAAAGGTTAAGCAGATAGTAGGCGGCAGCTTACGGGATAAAAATAATCATGTGACGGAAAATTTTGTGGCAGAGCAGGATGCCTCATATTATGCTTCTTTATACCGTGAAGCCGGTATTAGGGGCGGACATATTATTTTATTGAACTCGGCAGAAAGCGAATATTATGCGGCTACAAAGGAGCAGGCGTTGTCGGCGCTCTCGGCATATCCGGGCGGACTTCAGGTGGGAGGAGGGATTACGCCGGAAAACGCGAAACAATTTCTGGATNCCGGAGCCTCCCATGTCATAGTGACNTCCTATGTGTTTAAAGACGGTCGTATTCATTATGACCGCTTACAGGAAATGGTAAAGACTGTGGGCAGAAAACGTTTAGTTTTGGATGTAAGCTGCAAAAAGGCGGAAAAGGGGTATCTGGTTGTGACTGATCGTTGGCAGAAGCTGACAGAGGAAGTTGTGGATTATGGATTGCTGGACAGGCTTTCGGTGTATTGCGATGAATATTTAATTCATGCCGTGGATGTGGAAGGGAGAGCAGAGGGAATCGAAAAAAATCTTGCCGTGCTTTTGGGAGAATGGAGGGGTATTCCCATTACCTATGCAGGTGGTGTACATAGTTATGAGGATTTGTATATTTTGAAAGAGCTGGGAAATAACCGCTTAAATGTAACGATAGGCAGTGCGCTGGACTTGTTTGGAGGCAGCTTGAGCTGGGATAAGGTAGTTAAGCTGTGTGACGGCTGTGAGTGAGGTTCGTGTACTGACACGTTGATATTTGGTAAAACCACACTGGATATATGTGAGTCGTGTAAATATTAGTATACAAAAAAATGCTGCCTGAACTTAGGCAGCATTTTTTTCCGTAATCCCATAAGACGATATTGCAAATTCTAAATATTGTATATTTAAGAACGGGTACATCGTGCTACTGATTAGAGGGAAAATTATAATTTGGTTACGTTTACAGCCTGAGNCCCCTTCTCACCNTTTACTACNTCATATTCANCAGCAGCGCCTTCNTCTANAGTCTTAAAGCCTTCCATGTTAAGCCCCGAGTAATGTACGAATACATCATTGCCTGCCTCATCGGAAATGAAGCCGTAACCTTTTTGGTTGTTAAACCATTTTACTGTACCTTTGTTCATAACAGATACCTCCAAAAAAATATATCATGTCAAAATTGAGAGATTTTCCTTCAACCTTGAAACACCATTATAATAGCATAATACTTTGTAAAAGTAAAGAGTTGTCAGAAAAATTACCCCGTAGCCCCAAGAAAATTAGTAACCGCTCAGCAAAACCATTCATAAGTTGGCGGAGTATACATCTATTTCTGCATGGCTGAACTGCTGCGAAAATTATATGTTTGTAGTTTTGTCTATTGACCGGGAGTGAACAACAGTAAATTATTTGCTTGCTTAATATAGAAATATATGTTAGATTATATGACAGCTGACAAGACAGCTAAATATACATATAATATAAGCGGCTGCAAGCATTGCTTTTACGGCTATTTTGCCCCAGTATGGCAGACAGTATGTAGCGTGAGAGAATAGTACCTGATTATGGTATGTAAGCTTGTGAGCAACAGAAAGGTATGGTTGTAATAATGATGAAACAGGTAAAAAAATGGTTGAATGAGATTTTTATTGACGGTTTGAGCGGTATGGCGCTGGGCTTGTTTTCAACTCTGATAATCGGCACGATCATAGCGCAGNTTGGAGGCTNGATAGGTGGAACGGTAGGAAGCNANTNGGTGGCAATCAGCAATGTGGCAAAGAGTCTTACGGGAGCCGGTATCGGTGTGGGTGTGGCATGCAAGTTTAAGCAGGGTCCGCTGGTAACAGTTTCCGCTGCGGTAGTGGGAATGATAGGAGCTTTTCCGACGGTAAAAACGATGGAGGCGTTTGCCCTTGGAAAGCCGGGAGAGCCGCTGGGAGCTTTTATTGCGGCGATTGTTGCNANAAANATCGGNAAGCNGGTNGNAGGTAAGACCAAGNTAGATATTATTGTAACGCCCTTTTTATCCATTATTACAGGCGCTGTAGTAGGCTTTGTGGCAGGTCCTCCCATTTCTGCGTTTATGGCATGGCTGGGGCAGCTGGTGAATTTTAATGTAGAAATGCATCCGATTATCGGAGGCATTATCGTATCGGTTTTAATGGGAATGATTTTGACGCTGCCAATCAGCTCAGCGGCAATTGGTGTTTCCATGAGTATCAGCGGATTGGCTGCGGGAGCGGCTACAGTGGGCTGCTGCTGTAATATGGTGGGATTTGCGGTGGCAAGCTATCGTGAGAATAAGTTGGGCGGGCTGGTGGCTCAGGGAGTGGGAACCTCCNTGCTTCAGGTGCCTAATATTGTGAAAAAGCCTATTATCTGGCTGCCGGCAATTATATCCAGCGCAGTTTTAGGTCCCATTGCATCGGCGGTGTTGGGTATGACAAGCACACCTGTGGGTTCGGGTATGGGTTCCGCAGGGTTTGTAGGACAGTTTGCTGCTTACGCTTCCATGACTGAAAACGGAATGAGTGCGGCTATGGCACTTCTGCTAATTGCGGTAATGCACTTTATTTTACCCGCTGCTTTAACCCTGTTGGTATCTGAGCTGTTGAGGAAGAAGGGAATTATTGCACAAGGAGATATGGCTTTAGAGGTTTAGATGATTCAAAAAATTAGTACATTTGAACAAAAAAAAGTAATGTTTATAAGCATTTTAATAGATAATTAAGAAATCCGTTGGAGAAATGTTACAAAAATGTTAACACATCGTTGATGAAAGGGGTCACTTGTGGTAAAATGATATAGTTTACCGGAGGTGATTTCTTTATGCAACGTAAAAAACATAAGCGTAAAACAAATCATGTATTGATTGTTACATCCGATGCAGTTGACGCCAATGTAAAGCAGTATAGAATCAGACCATGGATTTTGGAAACGGTTATCATTATTTTATGTGTGGTGATTGGGGCAATGATAGGCTATCTTGCCTATGAAGAAAAAATCTGGGAGGCAGCTGTTCAGAAAAACAATGTTCAAACCGAGGCTATGGAGACACTTTCGCGAGAGAAAGAGGATTTGGAGGCTGAGATACAAAGCTTAAACAATAAGATTCAAATCTTGAGTGAAACAGTGAATCAGAAGGTTGAGAGTGAGAAGGAGCTGACAGAGCAGCTTGAAAAGCAAAGTACCCCCACAGAATTTCCGCTTACAGGCTCTGCGTCCATGGAAGAAGGAATGGCAGAGGAGACGCCCATATGTATTTTTACGGCATCACAGGGAACTACCGTTGTGGCTACGGCTAGCGGAACGGTAATTGCAGTAAACGATGATGCGGAGTACGGGCATAATGTATGGGTAGATCATGGCAACGGCTATGTAACCATATACAGAAATCAGGGAGACCCTTCTGTAAAACAAGGAGANTCAGTAGNACAAGGANCAACGTTGTTTCTGANTGGNGAGTCTAATACAAGACTTGGTTACCAAATNATGAAGGATGANTTGTATATTAATCCTATGGATATGCTGGCTATCAGCGGTTAAGGGAGGAAAAGATGATGTCAGGTAAAAAAGATAAGGAAATCAGAATAAGTACATTGTTGGGGAAAGGAACCGAGATAGAAGGTGATTTTTCCGCAGAGGGTTCTGCAAGAATTGACGGTACGATAAGAGGTAATATCACTGTGGAGGGCAGCTTGATCGTTGGTGCAACAGGCAGTATATTAGGTAATATATTGGCGAAATCAGTTTTGATTGGCGGAGAAGTGATAGGTAATATAGACGCTCCCGAGAAGATAGAGCTTGCGGCAGCGGCAAAGGTTTTGGGAGACATTACCACCAATTTAGTTGTAATTGACGAGCATGCTGTTTTTCAGGGAAGGTGTGATATGAATCAAGCTGCACCGGATAGAAAAACAAGGAGTAAGGCTGTACGTGCCAGTAAAAAATCGGCAAAGGCGGCTATTGCGGAAGCGTTAAAGGAAGTGGAAGCGGCAAATCAAGAGGCGGAACAGACTATAACCGAATCGGGGGATAATGATCTTTTTTAAGGATTTGGTCAGATAAAAAACACATCATGACTGCGTGTAAAATCAACGAAGGCATGATGTGTTTTTCTATTTGCCTATTCTTTTAAAAACTAAATCGTATCCGTCATTACCGTAATTAAGGGAGCGGTTCACACGGCTGATGGTGGCTGTGGAAGCTCCTGTTTTTTCTGCGATATCTAAATAGGTCTTATGGTCTTTCAGCATAGTGGCGACCTCAAAGCGCTGAGACAGGGATAATAGTTCATTTACGGTACATAAATCCTCAAAAAAGCTATAGCATTCTTCTCGGGTCTTGAGGCTTAAAACGGCATCGAATAGGGAATCCACAGCCTCTGTTTTAATCTTTTTATTCATGATGGTCCTCATTTCTGCGCTGCTAATAATGACCCTGCCTACTGAGACGATGCGCATGGGCAGCGACATTTGCGCTTCTTCTATACTTTTACACTGTAAAATTTTATTGTGTTAATAAGAATATTTTAACATACTAAATTTGTAAAGTAAAGGGAAAACAGAAAACTGTTGCCATGTAGTTTTGAATACTATATAATAAAATTGTTCTGAAATTATAACATCAATTATGCTTAGAAAAAGCTTCGGAATGGAGGCAATATGACAATCAACACAGAAAATTTGTTAAAAAGTATTTTGGAAAGCTTGGAGAGAATTGAATATATTAAGCCGGAGGATATACCGGCCATTGATTTATATATGGATCAGGTTACAACCTTTATGGATACCAGATTAAGATCCACGGCACGCTATCCGAGCGATGATAAGATACTGACTAAGACAATGATAAATAATTATGCAAAAAATGATTTGCTTCCCTCGCCAGTGAAGAAAAAATATTCCAAGGAGCACATCCTTTTGCTGATTTTTATTTATTATTATAAGGGCTTTTTGTCTATTACGGATATACAAACGCTTTTAAAGCCTATTACGGAGCAGTTTTTCCAAAACGGTCAGGAATTTAATCTGGAGAGCATTTACAAAGAAGTGTTCAGCATGGAAAAGAGACAGGTGGAGGAACTAAAGGAAGACGTGATTGAAAAGTTTAAAGAGGCGGAGGAGACATTTGCGGATGCGCCTGAGGAGAACAGGGAGCTGCTGCGCAAGTTTTCTTTTATCTGCTTACTGAGCTTTGATGTCTATGTGAAGAAGCTGATTATTGAGAAAATGATAGATGAGTTTGCCAAGGACAGTTCAGCCGACAAAAAATCAGGCGTCCGGAAAGAGGGCGGAAAATCGCAGGGAGGGGCTAGACCTGAATAATTATTACATTCCTATGATTAGATTGCCCGTTGAAGAGAAAAATGGAGCACAGACAAGAAAAAAACAGCTAAAATGGAGGCGCTGGAAATGAATATATACATGGACTTACATACCCATACCACGGCAAGTGGTCATGGGTATAGTACATTAAAGGAAAATATAGAGGCGGCAAAAGAGCTTGGACTGAAATACTTAGGATTAAGCGAGCACGGACCGGCAATGCCGGGTGGACCCCATATTTTCTTTTTTTCAAACTACAGATGCATTCCCAGACAATATGGAGATTTGCGTCTGTTTTGCGGTGTGGAGGCAAATATTCTGGATTATGAGGGAAATTTGGACATGGAGGAGAGTCTCCTTAAAAAAATGGATTATGTAATTGCAAGTATGCATACTCTTTGCGTGAAGCCGGGAAGCATGAAGGAGAATACGGAAGCTTCCGTCAGGGCTATGCGGAATCCCTATGTGAAAATTTTAGGACATCCCGATGATTCCAGATTCCCTTTGGATTATGAGATGTTGGTACAGGCGGCGGTAGAGGAGAAGGTGGCGTTAGAGGTGAACAATTCCTCCCTGAATCCTCAGGCGGCAAGAAAAGGGGGGNGGGAGAATATTATCACTCTTCTCAATNCCTGCAAAAAGTATCAGGCANCCANAATTTTGGNNACGGACAGCCNTANCTGTTATACGGTGGGCNGTTTTGAGGAGNCGTTAGNGTTGATTANGGAGGTAAATTTTCCTGAGGAGCTNATATTGANTGGCAGGCANNATAGAGTAGCGCAGATGGNGAATTGTCTGTAATGGCATTGGAAAAAGCTTAAATTCAGAATGTAAAACACATGAGAAGTTGTACAGGCACGTTTGCCCGTATGTTACATAAGATAAATCAGCAATCAAAAAAGGAGGCTGATTTATGACCTTGAGAAAAAAGGTATCGGTACTTTTGGTTTTTGTACTTACATTGCTGTGTTGCCTGACTGCCTGCAGCAGCAAGACGCAGGGAACGGCTGACGGCAAGACAAAGGTAGTACTTAACGAGGTGGCGCATTCCATCTTTTACGCTCCGATGTATGTGGCGTTGGAAGAGGGATATTTTGCGGAGGAAGGACTGGATATTGAGCTGGTGACGGGCTTCGGTGCGGATAAAACCATGACGGCTGTTCTTACAGGCGAAGCGGACATCGGCTTTATGGGAAGCGAGAGTACTATTTATACTTATTCCGGCGGCACTCAGGATTATGTAATCAATNTTGCACAGTTGACCCAGCGAGCAGGGAATTTTCTGGTGTCCAGAGAACCCATAGAGAATTTTTCATGGGATATGGTGAAGGGAAAAACTGTGCTTGGCGGCAGAGCGGGCGGAATGCCTGAGATGGTATTTGAGTACATTTTGGAGAAAAACAATATTGATCCGAGGATGGACCTTGTCATTGACCAGAGTATTGACTTTGGCTCCACCGCAGCAGCATTTTCCGGGGGGCAGGGAGATTTCAGTGTTGAGTTCGAGCCCCATGCCACGGCTCTGGAGCAAAAAGGAGACGGATATGTGGTCGCTTCTCTGGGAGAAGATTCCGGCTATGTGCCATATACTTCCTTTTCTGCTAAGAAAAGTTATCTGGAAGCTCATCCGGATACTGTGCAGGCGTTTACCAATGCCTTACAGAGAGGAATGGATTATGTTCAGTCGCACACGCCTGCTGAAATTGCAAAGGCGATTGCCCCGCAGTTTAAGGAGACGGATATAGATACATTGACAACGATAGTAGAACGTTATTATGAGCAGGATACATGGAAGGAAAATTTGGTTTTTGAGGAGGAGGCATTTTCGCTTTTACAGAATATTCTGATAGATGCTAAGGTGCTTTCGGAGCAGGTTCCCTATGAGGAGCTGGTAAATACTGATTTTGCAAAAAAGGCAGCGGAGTAACACCGCTGCCTTACATTGTATAGGGTAATTAAGGTTGTTTATCGTTAAGCTTCAAACGGATATTNTTCANTGCCCAANGCTGTNATGCCTTTGNATTGGTGCTGATTTTTTCGNGAGANTCANGGANTTCCTGAAATGCAGGCTCCTCGCTCTCGTCAATGACGCCGTCCTCGGATATGGCGATCAGGGAGGCGCGCAGGCTGTCGATATCCTTTAAAGAACCGAGTACCTTAAGCGCAAGTCTGTCAAAATCATCGATAGTGACCTCTTTTACATTGTCGCGACCGATGGGGCATTCCTTGGCACAGTAGGAATTACACAGCTCGGGAGTGTTATAAACCGATGCCATTGCCTTAACCTCCTCGGGATAAGGAGAGATGGCGTCCAGCTCAATGCGGGCAAGCCTTGTGCGGTCGATTCCGATAATTTCGGCTGCTTTTTCACGGCTGCTCAACTCAGGATGGCATGCCTGTGCCTCGGAACGTGCAATATAATACATGTTGTCTGCTGCTTTTGTAGCTTTTTTTCCCATGATAAAACTCCCTTGTATGCTATAATTTTATTGTCAGTCATCGGATATTTGACGCAGTCTATAATACAGTTTATGCAAAAAGAAGTTCTTTGTAAAGAAAAATATGAAAATTACAAAGAAATGTTGAGACAAACATGAAAATTTGGTACAATACCACTATACGTGTTCATAAACTGGTAATATTAGAAAATACAATATTATGGAGGAAGAGAAATGGGTTTAATTAAGGCAGCAAAGGATGCGCTTGGAAGCCTTGTGGCAGACCAATGGCGTGAGTATTTCTACTGTTCATCCCTTTCAAGCGACGTGCTGGTGGTAAAGGGTGAAAAAAAGGTTACGGAGGGGCGTAACAGCAATACCAAGGGAACCGATAATATTATTTCCAACGGCTCCATTATTTCTGTTAATTTCGGGCAGTGTATGATAATTGTGGATCAAGGTAAAATTGCGGATTTTTGTGCGGAGCCGGGAGAATTTGTCTATGATACATCGACAGAACCATCTTTGTTATACGGAGACTTAGGTGAGAATATAAAGAACAGTTTTTTACAGTTTGGAAGAAGATTTGCCTTTGGCGGTAATACTGCGAAGGATCAGAGGGTGTACTATTTTAATACCAAGGAAATCATGAACAATCTGTACGGAACAGCGACACCTATTGATTTCCACATCGTTTCCCCCAGAACAGGATATGAGCTTGAGACTACCGTAAAGTGCAATGGCGAATACAGCTTTAAAATCATTGATCCTCTTGTGTTCTACGCCAATGTCTGCGGAAATGTAGATGAAAAATATACAAAATCCGGCAGGGGAGCAGAGGTGATCAAGCTGATGAAGGGTGAACTTCTCAGAAAGCTTCCCGTTGCTTTGGCTAAAATCGCGGCTCAGGGCGTTCTTCCTTATCAGATTCAGATGCATACGGAGGAAATAACCCGGTATCTGAAAACAGAGCTTAGTGAGGAGTGGACAATCAACCGCGGTATAGAAGTGGTATCCATTACCATAGCCGCTACCGTTCCTTCGGAAGACCGTGACAAAATCAACAAGTGGAACGATATGGTTATGCTTGCTTCCTCAGATATGCGCGCGGCTGCCGAGACGGAGGCTATGACTACCTTTATCAAGAATTCTTCCCTGAACGGTGCAAGCGGCGAAAATGGCGGCGCTACCGCCATGGACAGCATGATGGGTATGATGGCTATGAACATGATGAGACAGAATATGGGTGGAATGGGCAACATGGGTGCCATGAACGGAACAAACGGCATGGGAAACGTGAACGGAAACGTACAGCCTATGGCACAGGTATCCGTACCGGAACCGGTACAGCAGCCTATGATGCAGCCGGCAGGTACGGTAGCGGAGGGAGCTGTCCTTGGCTGGACCTGTACTTGCGGTTATGGGGACAACAGAGGGAAGTTCTGTGTGGAATGCGGTCTGCCCAAGCCTGCCTTAGACGGCTGGACCTGCAGCTGCGGACATGTAAATCAGGGTAAATTTTGTCAGGAATGCGGAAGGAAGAAACCGGAGGGCGCGCCTATGTATAGATGTGATAAGTGCGGCTGGGAGCCGGAAGACCCTGCGAATCCACCGAAATTCTGTCCTGAATGCGGTGACATTTTCGACGAAAATGACATAAAATAACGTAACAGTTCAGCCATGCCATTCATAAGTTGGCAGAATATATCTTTTCACTGATTATTCAAGTGTATTGCTACCAACTTATTTCATGTGGGGAGTCCGACCTATGCAAATGCTTGGACAATTTGCTCTCTTAGGGTGCAAATT
>WFLY01000154.1 GCA_009177215.1 Bacillota bacterium | reverse complement strand
CACAATCTGCGGACACACCTTCCATAAAAGACGGAGCGCATAAATATTATTTTGGAGCGCCCGCTTTCCTTTTCCTTTGTTTTCCTCCCTCATATCTCTTTTCCTCTCACCGATTCATTTTAGGTCTCAAAGTAGTTTCTTTCAATCATTAGNGCCGATTTCTATTGATAAGACTTTTCTCTCTCCTCCATATATTGGTTGATATAAGCTCCCACCATAAAAATATACATACAAAAATACATCCATAGCATCACAATAATAATGATGGCAAGACTTCCGTAAATACTGAAATCCGTCCACTCCACATACATGGAAAAGCCCCATGAAAAAATACTCCACACCACTGCCGTGAAAATAGCTCCCGGTATCTGCTCCTTAAAACGCTGCTTCTTGTCAGGTACATAGGCATACACCGCCGCAAAAAGCAGGGTCAGCACCAGCCATATAAACATAAAGCGAAAATTCATCAAAGCAGACACTAATGCCTGTAGATTTGGAATCCTATGCAATGCAAGGTTTACAAGCTGGTTGCCAAATACCATGATAAACAGAGACACCAGCACCACTAGCAGCATGACGACGGTATAAAAAGATGCCACCAGACGCACTATAAAGTAATTTCTCTTTTCCTCCACGCCGTTTATGGCGTTCAGCCCCCGCATCAATGCAAGCAAGCCCTTGCTGGCGGACCATATAGTCGCAAAAACCGCAACAGATAAAATTCTCGTTGATTTGTCATAGATTTCCGCAATAAAATCCTGCACCAAACCATCCACCCTATCGGGCGTTAAATCCGTAATCAAGTTAACCAGATTCTGCTCCGTCAACGGAGTGTAGGGTAGAATGGTACAAAGCATAATCAACATAGGTACCATGGACAAAAAGAAAAAGAACGCCGTACTTGCCGAAAAAGCACTGATACTCTGCCTTCGCATCCGCTCCGATATATCCCGAAAAAGCCTGTAATAACCACGAATCACCGTATTTTCTCCTCACACTTGATTTGCACCGATATACCAGACCAAGTCTATGGAAATCCCGTATATCACATTTCCGGCTCTCCATACACGTTCCGAATGCTGCAAGCCTCATAAAAGAACTGCAAAATTTCATCGGCGGTGTAGCCGCACTGCGCCATGCCTTTTGCTCCGTTTTGGCTCATACCCACTCCATGTCCGAATCCGCCGCCACATAGTGTATATCCTACCACATTATTCTTCTCTTTGCTAGTAGACAAAACAAAAAATGCACTGGGCAGTATCGTCGGCGAGGAAATCTCACTGCCATCCTGACGAACCACCTTGCTCTTCCCATCATTCAACACATATCGGATATTGTACTCCGATATTACCTTATAGATGTTTTTATCCGTCTCAATCGTCAGCTCATCCGCAATACCGCCGCTGCCCCTCTGTGATACATACATTTCCTTCACCTTGGAAAATTCTTCAACATCCTTGCTGACAAATTCACCGTCCTCAAGTGTTAATACCAGTTTATTATTTGCCTGATAGCGTTGCTTTAATACCTCAAATATATGCTCTGCTTCTATTTTTTTTACTTGATAATTCCAGCGGTACCAACTCTCCGACACTTCAAAATCAGATGCATTTTTTCCCGTAATAAAGCTGTCAAATGCCTCCTCGTCCTTTAAGGCTTCTCCTGCCTCTAAGCCATATTTCACATTTTGGCTGATTTCCCTTGCTTTCAGATAATCCAAGGTCTTTGCAGCTTCTGTCTTCCATACATTAGCGTCGCTCCCCACGCCGCAGGAGGTAGAATAATAGTAAGTCTCCGCAAGACCACCCTGCGCAGTGTATAAAAGCTGCCCATAGGTTTCTTTTACCGCTGTAGTAGTATGCTCCTGTTCGTGAATATTGTTGTAGACCTGATAGGATGTACTGTCATCCACATGAGCGCCGTACTTAGGATATCCCGCTTTAAGCATACGACCGTAAGCATAGGTTCTGGCACACACTGCCTGCGCCTTAAGCGCCTCGTCAGGATAAGAAGCCGGCATTTCACTGGGAACCACACAGTACAGGTACTCCTCTAATAGCACCTGATTAATCACCGCAATTCCTTCCTCCGTCCTCAACAGCTCCATATGTCCTCTGTAATCTGGTATTCCCTGACTGCGGCTTACATTTTTCAGGGTTACCTTTCCCGTGAGCACCTTGGGAGTAACTTTAATTCTCTCCCCCTCAAAATATGTACTGTTTAAGTCAATACGGATTTCCGTTCCCGCAGGGTATTCCTCCTGCTTTAAGTTATCATAAGCTCCGTACTCAACGGTAAAGTCCGCATCTGCCGACAAGATAACCTCCTGATGAAAAATACCGCTGTAATCCCCTGTCTTTATCAGCACCCTGATATATTCCATCGCCTCCTCCTTCACCATAAGGAAGCCGCAAATTCTACCATTTTCCAGTACAAAATCCGTAAAGGAATATCCGAAAGACAAATCTCCCACAGTGCACATGGTCAATGTATTATAAATACGATACCCCTTGCAATCCTCTGTCAGGGGAATTTTCCCATAACCCTCGATTTCCACATAGGAATTATCCGCACCAAGCACCCTGCCGTTTATCTTATCCGTTTTCACAGCAATCTCCGTCACCGCGCCGTCCGTCAGCACAATATCCGCAAGCTGTTCCCTCGCATTTTCCGGCAGCTGTATTTCTCCATAAGGATATTTCTCCTCCCTACCATCCCTGAAAATCAAAATCCCCGTCTCATCTGTCTCCATAATCCAGACATTATGTATCATTTCTATCACCGGAATATGCTCCGGCTCCTGTTCCTGCTCTTCATCTTTATTTGTCAGATTATGTATCAATGCAAATATAATATTTCCCAATATCAAAATCAGAATCAATAGTATTCCCAATACACAAATGAGAGCCTTCAACTGCATACGCTGAGATTTATTCCACTCATGCCACCCTTTTTTCAATTTAGCTCCTATCCGCCTCTCCTGCTGGCACTCCAAAATATCTTTCACAATCAACTTGAAAAGAGCAGCCCTCCGCGGGCTGCCCCTTATCATTTGTAGCATATCAAGCATTAAAATTGCCCAAAATGCCGCCTCTTGTTTTTTGACTCCTAGCAGTGCTAGGTGGGTGACCGCAACCAACCTTTTGCCTTCCCTTCCAATCCTCCAAGCTTATGCTTGCGAGTGAGGGCTTGACAGCCACTTGGCAATATAGGAATCCCGTTTAAAGTAAATGTAGGTTCAAAACTAACAAGAGTTATCGTGCATCTCAGGTTAGTTTTATTATAGCCAATCTGTACA
>WFLY01000308.1 GCA_009177215.1 Bacillota bacterium | reverse complement strand
TGAATAAAAAGCTTCAGCAGAATTTTCACAAATACCATCATTGCTGCCGCCACCGGACCGAAAGCAAAGATTCCTATCAGGATTGGCAGCCCACTAAAATCCAACACAAAAAAGCTGGGGGCAAAGGGCAAGGGGAATTCCAACAGCATAAGTATCACGGCTATGGCAGAAAACATGCCAATCATCGCCACCTTTCTTGTGCTGAAAATAGACTCCTTTACCCCCCGCTTTTTTTGGGCAAGCTTTTCTAAAAGCACCGCCACCACAAACAATGCGGCAATCACCGCCAAAAACGCCAAGACGAATACTGCATTCTTGGCTACACTTTTAAACAAACCATTCATCTCAATCCTCCATGCCGGAGCGTTTCTACGCAGGCACCGCGCCCAAAATATCAAATCTCGTGCCGGAATTCNANTTTGTGGCGCTCNGGCACAAACTGCTGCCCCCTGCGAAGCATTTTATCACAGAAAAACCCCCGAATCCTTATATATTCGGGGGAATAATTGGCTAAAAGCTGTAAGGTACACAGCCAACTCTATCAAGCTTTAGCACCTGATATCCTTCTTTCATCCAGACTTTACTGTTGGTCTCGGATTTACACCGAATCAGCCGAGAAAGCACACTGTAAACAAAATGCTTTCTCAGGTCGCGGACTTTACCGCCAGTAGGGAATTGCACCCGCCCCCGAAGAATTTTCTGATAATATAATACGCCGCTCTAAAGAAAATGTCAATACACTCTTTCTAAGAATTCTCTTTGCCAATCTTCATCGTCAGCCCGATTCTCTTTTTAGGCACGTCCACAGTCAGCACCTGTACGTCAACAATATCGCCCACACTGACAGCCTCCAGAGGGTGCTTAATGAACCTGTCGGTNATCTGTGAGATATGCACAAGTCCNTCCTGATGGACACCGNTATCCACAAACACACCGAAATCAATCACATTGCGGACAGTTCCTTTTAAAATCATACCCGGTTTTAAATCCTTCATATCCAACACGTCACTGCGCAGGATTGGTCTTGGCATATCGTCTCTGGGGTCGCGTGCCGGTTTTTCCAATTCCTTCAAAATATCTGTCAGCGTAATCTCACCGATACCCAGTTCCTCCGCCAAAAGCTTTTTATTTTTAATACGCTTCTCCAAGCTGGACACGGCTGTTCCATCATCTGACGCTGCTTTTCCAACAGCTCCTTTTCCAATAACGCCTGTATTTCCACCTTGACCCGTACCTCTCCCTACTCCTGCCTTACCTTTTGCCGTCTCTTCCTCAAATACCAGGTCCTTCATTGCCGCAGCAAGCGCTCTGCCCATGGCGGTATTGGTATTGCGCACCTGTATCCTGCCAGTGCGTTCCTTATTCTCCGATTTATTTACCGTACCCTTATTGCCGGACTCTGCCTTTCCAACCGTTTCTGCCGCTTTCGCGGTTCCCTTCTGCGCCGTGGCTTTCCTCTGTGCCTCCTTCACATCTTCCATGGTAAGCCCCAGCTTGTCCAGAAGTTTACCTGCTGCCTCATAGGATTCCGGATGAACGCTGGTGGCATCAAGAGGATTATCTCCGTCCAAAATACGCATAAAGCCCGCGCACTGCTCATATGCCTTGGGACCCAATTTCGCCACCTTAAGCAGCTGCTTTCTGTTGGTAAATCGACCGTTCTTTTCTCTATAATCCACTATGTTTTTGGCAATCGTCTTGTTGATACCCGAAATATACTCCAGCAAAGAGGCGGATGCCGTATTCAAATCAACGCCGACCTTATTTACACTGTCCTCCACCACGCCGTTTAAAGCGNNGCTGAGCTTTTTTTGNTTCATATCANGCTGGTACTGCNCCNCACCANTGGACTTANGGNCTANTTTNANCAACTCAGCCAACGGATCCTGCAGCCTGCGGGCTATGGACGCCGCACTTCTCTGTCCTACGTCAAATTGCGGGAATTCCTCAGTGGCAAGCTTACTTGCGGAATAAACGGAAGCTCCTGCCTCGCTTACAATCACATATTGCACAGGCTTGTCCAGCTCCTTCAACAGCTCAACGATTACCTGCTCAGACTCTCGTGACGCAGTACCGTTTCCCACAGAGATTAAATCTACATTATATTTTTTTATTATTTTTTTCAGCTCTGCCTTAGATTCCTCCACCTTATTCTGGGGCGCCGTGGGATAAATCACCTTGGTGTCCAATACCTTACCCGTAGGGTCAACTACTGCCAGCTTGCAGCCTGTTCTGAATGCAGGGTCCCAGCCCAGCACAACCTTACCCGCAATGGGTGGCTGCAGCAAAAGCTGCTCCAAATTCTTACCAAATACATTAATAGCGCCGTCCTCTGCCTTCTCTGTCAAATCGTTGCGGATTTCCCTCTCAATTGCCGGTGCTATCAATCTGTCATAACTGTCAGCAACCACCTCTTGCAGAACAGGTGTTGTAAAAATATTGTCTGACAGAATTGTCTTTTTCTCCAAAAAACGTAGAATTCGTTCAGTGGGGGCATTGACTTTTACAGTCAATACCTTTTCCGCCTCCCCTCTGTTCAAGGCAAGCACACGATGTCCCGCAATCTTCTTCACAGGCTCCTCAAAATTATAATACATCTCGTATACGCTCTCTGCCTTTTCGTCCTTAGCGGCACTTGTAATAGTTCCCTCTTCTATGGTGATATTACGGATGTAAAGACGGTAATCCGCTTCATCGGAGACAGCCTCCGCAATAATATCTTTAGCGCCCTGAAGCGCTTCCTCTATGCTTGCCACCCCTTTCTCCTCGGAAACATACTTTCCCGCTTCCTCCGCCAGAGGATTCTCGGTGTTCTGTGCAAAAATAAATTCCGCCAAGCCCTCCAAGCCCTTTTCCTTCGCAATGCTGGCGCGGGTCTTTCTCTTGGGGCGGTAAGGACGGTACAAATCTTCAACCACTACAAGAGTCTGCGCGGCAAGAATCTTATCCTTCAATTCGTCGGTAAGCTTTCCCTGCTCCTCAATACTGCCAAGCACCTGTTCCTTCTTTTCCTCAAGATTACGCAGATACAAAAGACGTTCATGCAGATTGCGAAGCTGCTCATCATTCAGGGAACCTGTTGCCTCTTTGCGGTATCGTGAAATAAAGGGGATGGTATTTCCCTCATCAATCAGCTTAACAGCAGCCTCCACCTGCCATTTTTCTACCTGCAATTCTTCTTTTAATTTCAGTAAAATGTCCATTTTTGCCTATAGTCCTCTCAATTTCTTTATTATTCTCGATTATTCCCGCGANCAATGAGCCAAGTGTCGTGCTTGCACAAGCATAAAGCCATGTTCCATGGCTTNGCAAATACNGCGGGAGNCAANTACTCCGCAGCAATCTTGATACCCCGTCAGCTTGCTGCAGGGTACTTGGTCTATGGTTTTGCTCACTAAATTACATTATACCTATTGAAAGAGGGCTTTTCAAATATTTTTCACAACTTTTACACGATATTTATTTGCTAAATTGGCAAAAAAATGATACAGTACAAATAAAGAGAAATAATTTCAAAATAGAAAAGATAATTNCCGACAGCAAAATTACTGTTANNTGGCGAAACATAACTATTCATAAAGAAAGGCACGTATCAGCTATGGACTTTTNTCAAAATGCAAACAATAACGACGGGCAGGCTCCCACAGAGTCAGGCGGCTTTTCCATTGCTTCTCTTGTCTTCGGTATTCTGTCCCTGATTACCCTGTGCACCGGATTTTTACCCATTCCTCTGGGTTCCTTGGGTATTCTGTTTGCAATTCTGACCTACCGCAAGGGAAAGAAGCTGCCCTCCTTAAGCCTCACCGGACTGTGTCTTTCCTGTATCGGGATGATTTTCGGTATAGCGCTGTATACATATACGGCAGTATCTATAATACCTTTACTCAATAATCCTGAATACCGCCAAGAACTCAATGCCTACTACGAATCCGTTTTAGGAGTCAGCCTTGACGAACTGTTGGGCGAATACCCTATGGGTGAATAAACAAAGACCATTCAGCCATATAGATAAGCTTTCAGTAAATAACCTTAGATCAATAAGCGCAGATAAGCAAACGCACATTGTTAAACACAAATATCAGGAATTACAGCTTAATTAATAAGCATAGTCCGTAAGACAGGACACTAGATATATTTTAGAAAGGAGACATTTCTTATGATGAATTTTGGTTTTCAACCCTTACAAACTCCCGCACAGGGCACTTACAATGCTGCCTACACCCAACCTAACGGTCAAGACACGGCAGTCCAAGGCACGACAAGGGATACCTCGCCCCACAACGGCATAGGCAGAACCGGTGGCGCGGATGACAAAGAACAATCCCGCATTGGTCTCAATGAGGACGATACAAAAAAATCTCCCGAGGAATGCCAGACTTGTAAAAATCGGAAATATCAGGACGGCTCCGACGAGATGGTTTCCTTTAAAAGCGCCGCCCATATTTCTCCCGAAAGCGCAGGTGCCGCAGTACGCGCCCATGAACAAGAACATGTGCGTAACGCTTATGCCAAGGCTTCCACTAAAAACGGCAAGGTGCTCTCCGCAAGCGTTACCTTAAAAACCTCTATTTGTCCGGAATGCGGACGCTCCTATGTATCCGGCGGTACCACTCGCACACAGATTAAATACTACAACGAAGAAAATCCCTATCAGCAGGATTTAAAAGCCACCGACCATAATAAATACGGCGGCCGCAACGCTGACTATACCGTTTAATCCTCGGTAACCCGGAAAATGTGAAAGATTTATGCCATACAAGCGGCTCAAATCTAAATCGCAGAGCCAAGTCCGAAACCCGGCTTGCGTTCCTGTACAAAAAATACAGCGGAATGGAGATTGACATGAAGCAGTTTCAATCAAGAGCAGAATTAAAAAATACGGCAAAGGACTTGCTTACAAGGAAATACGGCTCTGCCATATTAATGTTTTTACTGAAAGGCATGTTGACAATGTTTCTTTTAAGCATTATCCTCTCGTTTGATATGCAGTTTGCCGCACTGCTTCAGGCATTTTCCCAGTCTACGGACAGTATGTTGGCAACCGCAATATCCCAGCTGATATCTCTGTTGTCTTCCATCCTTCTTAATATTTTTAACGTAGGGATTTTTTACTTTTTTTTGAATGCCGCCTGCGGGCAGCCTTTTTCCGCCGCCAATCTGTTTTACGGCTTCCAACAGGATTTCGGCAGATCCTTTCTCATTTCCGGAGCTTTGGTTCTGGTAAACAAAATTTGTTTCTTGCCCAGAGAGATTATGATGGAACTTTTCATAAAAAACAGAAGCTTGGACACTCCATTGATATCCAAGCTTCTGATTGCTTTTGTAATTGGTCTTGTTATTTATATCCCTCTGTCTTTGGGATTGTCACAGTGTTACTTTTTAATGTTGGATTTCCCTCAGCACAGTGCCGGGAAAATTATCAAACTGAGCTTCCGGCTTATGAAAGGTCAAAAATGCAGGCTGTTTTGTTTACAGCTAAGCTTTCTGCCTCTTATGCTTTTAAGCATCGCAAGCTTTGGTATCGGTCTGCTGTGGCTGTCTCCTTACATGAACATGGCTTACACGCTTTTCTTTTTGGACCTTATGAAAGCCCATACCGATTCTAAGCCTTGTGGGCTACACTAATCCACTTCAAATAGCCGTTAATAAACGTATCCAAGGATCCATCCAAAACCGCGTCCACATTACCGGTTTCCACTTCCGTTCTGTGATCCTTTACCATGGTATAAGGCTGCAGAACATAGGAACGTATCTGATTACCCCATCCGATTTCCTTCACTTCGCCACGAATATCGGAAAGCTTCTCTACATTCGCCTCCTGCTTTAACAAATACAGCTTTGCTTTCAGCATCTGCATAGCCTTATCCTTATTCTGAAACTGGCTTCTCTCATTCTGACATTGTACTACCGTTCCCGTAGGGATGTGGGTAATACGGATTGCCGAGGAAGTCTTATTGATATGCTGACCACCCGCCCCACTGCTTCGGTAGGTATCAATACGCAAATCCTTCTCATCAATTTCCACATCCAAATCTTCATCAATATCCGGCATAACGTCGAGGGACACAAAGGAGGTCTGGCGCTTTCCCTGAGCGTTAAAGGGCGAAATACGCACCAATCTGTGCACACCCTTCTCGGACTTCAAATAGCCATAGGCATTGACACCATTGACCTGAAAAGTCACCGACTTAATCCCCGCCTCGTCACCGTCCAGATAATCCAAGACCTCAACCGAAAAACCCTTGCGCTCAGCCCAACGGGTATACATACGATAGAGCATACCACACCAGTCACAGCTCTCGGTACCGCCTGCACCGGCATTCAGCTTCAAAATAGCATTATTCTTATCATACTCACCGGATAGCAGCGTACTGATACGCAGCTCCTCAAATTCTCCGATAAATTCATCCAGTTCTCCGCGAATCTCGGGAATCATGGACGCATCGTTTTCCTCGTAGCCCATCTCTATCAGTGTGAGAATGTCCTCATACTGCATGGAAAGCTTATCGCATTCTCCTACCGTATCCTTAAGATTTTTAAGCTCCTTCATCTTCTGATTGGAGCGGTCGGGGTCATCCCAAAAGCCGGGTGCCTCCATCTCCATCTCCAATTCTTCTATACGCTTCGACTTGTTAGCTAAGTCAAAGTGAATCCCTCACTTCCGCTAATGGAGTTTCATAAGACAAAATTTCCGTCTTCATCTGGTCTAATTCTACCACTTAACGTCACCCTCTTTCAAAATATTTTCTTCGCCGTTTGGCCATACCTACTATGCTTTCCGCCCACAGCACTGCTTGTACTTCTTACCGCTTCCGCAGGGGCAGGGATCATTGGGATATACCTTGGCATTACTTCGCTTCACCGGACCCTTTACAGCGGAATCGTCCTTATTGGTACCGGTAATCTGCGCCTGTTGTTCGCGCTCTACCTTCTGTTCAATCTTAACGTGGAACAGTAATCTCACTGTCTCCTCTCGGATATTCTGAGTCATCTCGTCAAACATTTCATATCCGTTCATCTTGTATTCTACCAGCGGGTCTCTCTGTCCGTACGCTTGTAAGCCGATTCCTTGACGAAGCTGCTCCATATCATCAATATGATCCATCCACTTGCGGTCAATCACCTTAAGCAAAATTACGCGCTCCAGCTCTCTGATTGCCTCGGTATCCGGGAATTCCGCTTCTTTGCTCTCATAAAGCTTTACCGCCTCTTCCTTAAGCTGCTGCTTCAAGCTGTTCTTCTTGGGCTTCTGTACTCTTTTTGCACTGACAGGCTGTAAGGGAATGGTGGGAATCAACAGGGTATTCAACTCATTGAAATCCCACTCCTCAACCTCTGCGTCATCATTGATACTGATATCCACACAATTCTCCGTAATATCTGTAATCATCTTGTAAATCACATCTCTCATGCTTTCCCCATTCAACACACGGCGACGCTCATCATAAATAATCTCCCTCTGCTCGCTCATGACACGGTCATACTCCAGCAAATTCTTACGAATGCCGAAGTTATTATTCTCAATCTTTTTCTGTGCGGATTCAATGGCATTGGTTAACGCCTTATGCTCAATCTCCTGTCCTTCGGGAATACCCAAGGTATTAAACATACTGATTAGACGCTCGGAACCGAACAATCTCATCAAATCATCCTGCAGGGAAATATAAAACTTGGACTCACCCGGATCTCCCTGACGTCCGGAACGTCCGCGCAGCTGATTGTCAATACGTCTGGACTCGTGACGCTCCGTACCGATAATCTTTAAACCGCCTGCGGCTTTCGCCTCCTCGTCCAGCTTAATATCCGTACCACGGCCCGCCATATTGGTGGCTATGGTAACTGCGCCGTGTACTCCGGCATCGGCTACGATTTCCGCCTCCAGCTCATGAAACTTTGCATTCAATACTTTATGCTGAATGCCTCTCTTCGTTAAAAGACGGCTGATTTCCTCACTTGCCTCAATGGTGATGGTACCTACCAGTACCGGCTGCCCCTTGGCATGAGCCTCCTCCACCGCTTCCACGATGGCGTTTAGCTTCTCTGCCTTAGTCTTATACACCGCATCCTGCAGATCCTTACGGATAACGGGCTTGTTAGTGGGTATTTCCACTACGTCCATACCGTAAATCTCTCGAAACTCGTTCTCCTCAGTGAGGGCAGTACCCGTCATACCGCACTTCTTCTTAAATAAATTAAAGAAATTCTGGAAGGTAATGGTGGCAAGGGTCTTGCTCTCACGCTTTACCTTTACATGCTCCTTCGCCTCAATCGCCTGATGAAGACCGTCGGAATAACGGCGGCCCGGCATGATACGTCCGGTAAACTCGTCTACGATTAAAACCTGATCGTCCTTTACCACATAATCCTGATCTCTGAACATTAAATTATGGGCACGGAGCGCCAGAATAATATTGTGCTGAATCTCAAGATTTTCAGGATCCGCAAAATTCTCAATGTGGAAGAAACGCTCCACCTTCTCCACACCGGCCTCTGTCAGGTTAATAACCTTGTCCTTCTCGTTGACGATAAAGTCACCGGTCTCCTCCTGTACCACGCCCATGATAGCGTCCATCTTAGTCAATTCCTGCATGTCCTCACCGCGCTTCATCTGACGCGCCAGCAAATCGCACATCTCGTAGAGCGCCGTGGATTTGCCGCTCTGTCCGGAAATAATCAAGGGAGTTCTCGCTTCGTCAATCAAAACGGAGTCCACCTCGTCAATAATACAGTAATTCAAATCCCGGAGCACAAGCTGCTCCTTATAAATGACCATATTATCACGCAAATAGTCAAAGCCCAATTCATTGTTGGTTACATAGGTGATATCGCAGGCATATGCTGCCTGTCTCTCCTCGGGTGTCATACTGTTTAAAACCACGCCCACCTTAAGACCTAAAAATTCATGTATCTGCCCCATCCACTCGGCGTCACGCTTCGCCAAATAATCGTTGACCGTTACAACATGTACACCTTTTCCCTCCAGCGCGTTCAAGTAAGCAGGTAAAGTCGATACCAGCGTTTTACCTTCACCGGTACGCATCTCGGCTATACGACCCTGATGCAAAATAACACCGCCAATCAGCTGTACCCGATAATGCTCCATATTGAGCACTCTCTTTGCCGCCTCTCTCACCGTTGCAAACGCTTCCGGCAAAAGGTCATCCAAGGTCTCTCCCTCTACCAGACGCTTCTTATACTCCTCCGTCTTATCCCTTAGCTGCTCATCGGTAAGCGCCTGCATTGAGGGGCGCAATTCCTCTATTTTGTCTATTAAAGACTCAATACGCTTTAATTCTCTTGTACTGTGTGTACCAAATATTTTGTCTATTACTTTCATATCATTTCCTTACCCATCCGTACACGATAATGTGTACTTGATTTTACATAATCTAAAACCTATTGTAACAGATTTACAACATAGATTCAACTAAAAGCTGATTCCAAGGTATTAACAAATTGTGAAGTTTCTGTAAAATTAAAGGCGTAAATACACAAATCTCCAAAAGCTTTTCCGGATAAGTCGCAAAAACCGCAAAATGCAGGCATATAATATGTGCAGGCATATAATATGTGCAGGCATATAATATGTGCAGGCATATAATATAGATTCCTCGTCCTATATTGTATGCCTGCCTTAATTTAAATATTTATTTACCCAGTAATGTCTTCAGTAGTCCTCTCTTCAACACCTGCGCTCCCGTATTGATCAATTGACGCTCTATCTGTGCTTTGCGTCTCTCGGCTGCTTTCTCTTTCTTTTTTCGCTCAGCTTCTTCTTCCTTCTCTTTTTTCTTCTGCGCCGCTATCTGCTCTTTTTCTCTCTTTGCCTCAAATACGGCCTTTTCCTTTTCAAACTGCTCTCTTTCGCTTCTTAGCTGTTCTTCTTCCCGCTCTCTTTCTGCCTGCCCGGTCAAAATCTCATAGGCAGATTCACGGTCAAACATCTGGTCATACTTTGACATACCGTCCTGCTCCATAAGATTCCTTATCACCGCCTGACCCGCCGGAGCCATAAGGCTCTGAGGACAGATAATAGACGTGCGCTGCGCCATGGCGGGTACGCCGTTTTCATCAAGAAAAGAAGTCAATGCTTCCCCTACACCCAGCTCCATAATCACATCTTCCGCCTTAAAAGCAGGATTGACGCGCAAAGACTGTGCCGCAGCCCGAACAGCCTTCTGTTCGGAAGGCGTATAGGCACGCAGCGCATGCTGCACGCGGTTGCTAAGCTGTGCCAGCACACTGTCGGGAATATCGCCGGGGCTTTGGGTCACAAAATAAATGCCCACACCCTTGGAACGAATCAGCTTCACAACCTGCTCAATCTTCTGCACCAACACCTTGGGGGCGCCTGCAAACAACATATGTGCCTCATCAAAGAAAAATACAAGCTTCGGCTTATCCATATCGCCCGCCTCCGGAAGACGCTCAAACAATTCCGACATCATCCACAAAAGGAAGCTTGCGTAGAGAGTTGGATTTTGTACCAGCTTTACGCAGTTTAACAGATTCACCACACCCTTGCCTGACAAGTCCGTGCGAATCCAGTCCATGATATCAAGCGCCGGCTCCCCGAAAAACATATCGCCGCCCTGATTTTCCAACGGTAACAGGGCGCGCAAATGCCTCCTGCGGACTGAGCGGTAATATTGCCATAGGTAGTGATATATTCTTCCCTGTGCTCGCTCACATAGCTTNCCAACGCACGCAAGTCCTTTNAATCTATCAGCAAAAGCCCGTTGTCGTNCGCAATCCTAAAAANAATATGCANCACACCCTCCTGTGCGGGAGTAAGCCCTAGTATGCGGGCAAGCAGCTCCGGTCCCATATCCGAAATAGTGGCGCGGACGGGATGGCCTCCCTCCTCATAAATATCCCAAAAGCACACCGGATATCCCTTATATGTAAAGCTGTCGCGGACGCCGAATTTATCAATACGCTTCTCCATGCTCTCCGTCTGTTCACCGGGCACGGCAATTCCCGAGACATCGCCCTTTACGTCGCACAAAAACACGGGAACGCCCGCATCAGAAAAAGACTCTGCCATAGCCTTCATTGTGATAGTCTTACCCGTACCGCTGGCGCCCGCAATCAGACCGTGACGATTGCTCATATTTAACTGCATGGTAACACGCTCCCCATCGGCAAGCCCTATATAAATACTTCCGTTTGTATACATAGCCTCTCCTATCTGTCCGCATCGCTTTTTTAGCGGACACCCAAATGTTCTTCCACCGTTTTGCGGGTTATGCCCGCCTTTTAGCCTTACCTCAACTATACCACAATACAATATTTGCGTGCAACTGCAATTAATGCCTTTGCACGCAATAAAGCAACATTAAAGAAATCCTCCTATAAGGTAACTCCCTGTTTGAAAATCGCCATGTCATGGAAGCCCGCCTCCTCGCTGCGCACTTTCCTGCCGCCTGCCACCTCCAAAACATACTCAAATAATTCCTGCGTCTCTTCCTCCATCGTCTTGTCCTCTACCAATACACCGGCGTTAAAATCAATCCATTTGGACTTTTTATCCGCAAGCCCGGAATTTGTGGAAATTTTCACAGTGGGCACCGGAGAAGCAAAGGGCGTACCCCTTCCGGTGGTAAACAGCACGATCTGCGCTCCTGCCGCCGCAAGCGCCGTTGCCGCCACCAAGTCGTTTCCCGGAGCGCTCAGTAAGTTTAAGCCCGAAGTCCGTACCCGCTCCCCATAGGCAAGCACACCCTTAACGGGAGCGCTGCCGGATTTCTGAGTACAGCCCAGAGATTTATCCTCAAGGGTTGAAATGCCGCCCTTTTTATTACCGGGCGAAGGATTCTCATAAATGGTTTGATTATGGCTTTTGAAATATTTCTTAAAATCATTAATCAAATCCACGGTCTTCTCAAACAGCTCTCGGCTGGCACAGCGGTTCATAAGGATAGTCTCCGCACCGAACATTTCCGGCACCTCTGTAAGAATGGTAGTGCCGCCCTTGGATATCAAAAGGTCAGAAAACCTCCCTACCAGAGGATTTGCCGTAATGCCGGAAAGCCCGTCGCTTCCGCCGCACTTCATGCCGATTACCAGCCTGCCCACACTGACAGGCTCCCTGTTAAAGCCTGCCGCATAATCAACCAACTCCTCAATGATTTTCAGCGCTTCCTTTGTCTCGTCCTCCACCTCCTGAGCTACCAGAAATTTTACTCTGTCCGCATCATACTCTCCCAGATAGGACTTTAAAACGTCAATGTTACTATTCTCACAGCCAAGCCCTAAAACCAGTACGCCGCCCGCATTAGGATGCTGTATCAAATCTGCCAAAAGCTGCCTTGTGTTTTCTTGGTCATCCCCCATTTGCGAACAGCCGTAAGGATGTGGAAAAGCGATAACCTCTTCCACACTTCCTTTTATCAAGGCATTTGCCCGCTTTGCTATTGCCGTTGCAACATTGCTTACGCAGCCAACCGTGGGAATCACCCAGATTTCATTTCTCACGCCCACGCTGCCGTCGGAGCGGACAAAGCCCATAAAGGTTCTGTCCTGCGTGAGTCTCTCTTCCATCTCCACCGGCTCGTAGGTATACTCCAGCAAATCCCCCAATGCCGTCCTGATATTGTGGGTATGAATCCAGCTTCCCGCCTTGATATTTTCCTTTGCATAACCGATACGGGAGCCGTATTTGATCACCTCACCGCCCTCCAAAATATCACACACGGCAAGCTTATGCCCCGCCGGGATCTCTTCTGTGACGGTAATCGTCCGTTCCTCTAATACTATTTGTTCACCGCCGGCGATGGGCCTAAGCGCCACCACCACATTGTCCTTATCATTTATTTTTAAGAAATTCTGCATAACGCCGCCCTCATACCGTTTGTCCTGATATCCTCCAAATAAGTGGTTAGCCTCTGCGTAAGCCCCTGTATCTCATTCAGATTCTGTCCGAAGAAATCCTCTCTTGCAAGAAACGCCTCCACAAACGCCTCCGTCTCTTTCCCGCTGTTATCACGGAAGAACTCAAGCACCTTTACATCATCCATAATCTGATATTCCTTTCCCTCTCTGTGACCCACAAGCGCCTTGTCACGAAGCTCATCCGCGGTGTAAAACGCCATAAGCGCAGCAAGAGAAAAGGTCAGATGCGCCGGAAGGGAACCTGTTTTCTCTATGTATCCCAAGAAACTGGGCATACATCTCGCCCTCCATTTTGACACAGAGTTCAAAGAAATGGAAAGCAGCGCGTGCTTAACATAGGGATTGTTAAAGCGGGTTATCACAGCCTCGGCAAACTCCTTTAATTCCTCCTCTGGAAGGGTCAGCGTAGGGATGACCTCCTCAAATATTGTTTTCATCATAAAGCTCCTGATATCCTCGTCCTCCATGGATTCCTTTACATAATCGTTGCCGCAAAGATAGGAAGCAAGTACAAAGGAGGTATGCGCCCCGTTTAAAATGCGCACCTTTCGCTGCTTATAAGGCTTTTGATTATCCGTGAAAATCACAGGCAGTCCTGCAGCCGGCAAAGGCAGCTCTTTACTCAAATCCTTTTCACTCTCAATAACCCAGAGCGCAAAAGGCTCTCCCGTCACCATAATACGGTCTTCATAGCCCAGCCTCTCCCACTCCTCCTGTTCCGTATCACGGGGGTAACCGGTGATAATACGGTCAACCAACGTAGAGGTAAACACACATGCCTCCTCCACCCATTGCCGAAAGTCACCGCCCAGCTTCCACAGATCAATAAGCTCCATAACACACTTTTTCAGCATAATGCCGTTATCGTCAATCAGCTCCACCGGCAGCATAATAAGTCCCTTTTCCTTATCTCCCTTAAAGGTTTCGAATCTATGATATAAAAATTTAGTCAGCTTACCCGGGAAAGTCTTGGGCGGCTCATATTCAAATTTATCGCTGTCATCAAATACAATACCTGCCTCCGTAGTGTTGGAAACCACAAAACGCAGGGTATCGATTTCCGCCAAGCCCATATATTTATCATATTCCGTGTAAGAGTCCACTGCGTCCGCCACACTGGTGACGATGCGGTTGCTTATTTTCGCCTCCCCATCCACGATTCCCCGCAGAGACACCGTGTACTGGCACTCCTGCTTATGAAACATTTCCAGACTGCCGAACTCAATAGGCTTAATCAGCANGATATCTCNGTCAAATCNGCCNTGNTNANTGGCAATATCAAGCATATAGTCCACAAATCCCCTGAGAAAATTTCCCTCGCCAAATTGCACTGCCTTAACTGGCCTTTCCTTTTTGCCGGTTATTTTCCTGTTTAAGCTTTCCATAGTACCTCTCCTTCTTCCGCTTCAACGGCTTATATTTCACATTTCTTTTTGTTCTGTTTTTCATCTGCCCACGTTTTGCTGCAATTGCTCACATTATTAATTTTACCGCCCGTAAAATTTTTCGTCAACGTCTAAAAATATATCCTCTATTATCGAAAAGTACATATTTTTTTAGCTTGAAAAAAGCCGTAGCTTTCGATATAATGCAAATAGATTAGCGTAACCGCTATCAGACAGCCTCACAATATTATTTTACGGGGTCCAAAAGCATGACAATATACGATATTTCCGAAAAAGCCGGTGTCTCCATTGCAACCGTCTCCAGAGTGTTAAACGACAGCAGCAATGTAAGCGAGAAAACCAAACAGAAAGTACTGGATGTCATTGAAAAATATGAATATACCCCCAACGCCTTTGCAAGAGGTTTAGGTTTGAACACCATGAAAACCATCGGTATCATGTGTGCGGACAGCTCCGACCTCTATCTTGCCAAGGCTATCTATTACATAGAACGTGAACTGCGCGCCGGCGGATATGACAGCCTTTTGTGCTGTTGTGGTTATGATCTGGCAACTAAAATCAGTTCCATGAATCTGTTAATAACCAAAAAAGTGGACAGTATTATTCTTGTAGGCTCCAATTTTATCTACGAAACCAAGGCGGACAACAAATATATTTATGACGCTGCCATGCAGGTTCCCGTTATGCTTTTAAATGCAAATCTGGATATCCCCAATGTCTACAGTATTCTGTCAGACGACTACGCTTCCACTTACGAGGGTACTCTTCAAATGATTGCATCGGGCATAACCGATATCCTGTACTTTTATAACTCGCAGACCTACAGCGGAAAAAAGAGGCTGTCAGCCTTTTTAGCCGCCATGAAGGACAAGGGGCTTTTGGACGAGGATACCCACACACTGTTCTATCACGGCTCCCATGAGGATATTTCTTCCATGGTAAAGCAGTTAAAGGCATTTCATCAAAGCGGTGCCAGCTTCCATGGCATTATTGCCGCTGACGACTATTTGGCTTTGGGAGCAGTCAAATACGCTAAAGAGAATGGGCTTAAGATTCCGGAGGATCTTTCGATTTTGGGGCATAANANTTNNANGACTGGTCACTTGCTGCGATCCGGAGCTTACTTCCATTGACGATAATCTGGAACGTCTCTGCAATCATCTTACCAACACTCTTATGGGGGTATTGAACGGCAACGATGTTCCACAGAAAACTATATTTTCAGGTAAAATTATAAAAAGAGGTACTACACGCTGATTGGAGAATACAGACAAATTAAATTTTATGGAGGAAAAACATGAAAGCATTTATGGACAAGGATTTTCTGCTGGAAACGGAAACCGCTAAAAAGCTGTTCCACGATTATGCAGAAAAAACTCCCGTACTCGATTACCATTGTCACATCAATCCCAAAGAAATTGCACAGGATCGTCAATTTGACAACATTGCGCAGGTATGGCTGGGCGGAGACCATTACAAATGGCGCTTTATGCGCTCCTGCGGTGTTGAAGAAAAATATATCACAGGCGACGCCTCAGATTACGAAAAATTTGTAAAATGGGCTGAATGTCTGGGCAAAGCAATCGGCAACCCGCTCTTCCATTGGAGTCATTTAGAGCTGCAGAGATATTTCGGCTACACCGGCGTGCTGAGTAAAAAGACTGCCGATGAGGTATGGGAACTTTGCAATGCCAAACTTAAGACTCCCTCCATGAGTGTCCGCAATCTGATTAAACAGAGCAATGTCACTTTGATTTGCACTACCGACGACCCTATCGACTCTCTTGAATGGCACAAGGTAATTGCCGAGGACACAAGCTTTGACGTAAAGGTTCTCCCCGCATGGAGACCCGATAAAGCAATGAACATCGAAAAGCCCGACTATCTGAATTATCTGGATAAGCTGGCAGAGGTCTCCGAAATGGGTGAGATTAATTCCTTTGCCGCCCTGAAGCACGCTTTGACCAAACGTATGGCGTTTTTCGCTTCCATGGGCTGCAATGTGTCAGACCACGGCTTAGAGTTTGTTATGTACCGCCCTGCAAGCGATGATGAAATTGAAGCAATATTCTTAAAGAGATTAAACAAAATGATTCTCACCAGAGAGGAAGAACTGAAATTCAAGACAGCATTCATGATTTTTATGGGTAGAGAATATCACAAGCTGGATTGGGTTATGCAGCTTCATTACGGCTGTAAACGCGACAACAATACTCCCCAATATGAGAAAATCGGACCCGACACCGGCTATGACTGTATCAACAACCACGCGCCTTCATCGGAAATTGCAGATTTCCTCNACGCATTAACTATAACAGATGANNTTCCCCGCACGGTGCTTTACAGCCTGAANCCCAANNACAATCNGGCANTCGGCACAATTTTNNGCTGTTTNCAGGATTCCAGCGCCGTTGCCAAGATTCAGCAGGGAAGCGCATGGTGGTTCAACGACCACAAGGTTGGTATGCAGGAGCAGATGACCTCCCTTGCAAACCTAGGCAATCTGTCCGGCTTCATCGGAATGCTGACCGATTCCCGCAGCTTCCTCTCCTACACCAGACACGAATATTTCAGACGCATTCTCTGCAATCTTATAGGAGGCTGGGTAGAGAACGGAGAATTCCCTGCGGATATGGACATATTATCTGAGATTGTGACAGATATTTCCTACAACAACGCTAAAAGATATTTTAAATTCCCGTTAGATTAATAAGGGCAAAACGGATGCAACATCTGCAATATTGTCTCATTTTTAAATATCATGTAACAAGGGGGTAAATCTTCGGATTTACCCCCTTAAAACATGTCTGAAAGGCGTGAAGCGCAACAAGCCCGCAGATATCATAGAAAACGGCTCATTAGGTCAAATTGTGGATATCTTCCATGGTTCCCATAACCATAACGCTCTCATCCTNCTCAAANACATGAGTGGGATGGNGCAGCGGGAAAATTTTACCCTGTTTCTNNGTTGCCATAANGNTGANATGGTACTTGGTACGAATGGACAGCTCCACCATACTCTTCCCCCGCCACTTGTCCGGAACGGCTATTTCATAAATACCGATTTCCGGCGTAAGCTCCAGATAATCAAAGATATTGTCGGCGCCGAATTTGATTGCCAGCCGTTCGGCAACCTCCCGCTCTGCATAGACAACATAATCGGCCCCGTTTCGCAACAGCAGCTTCTTATGAACATCTCTTGTAGCTCTCGCCACAATATACTTACAGCCCAAATCCTTTAAAAGCACAGTAACCTCTAATACCGTCTGAAAATTCTCTCCGATTGCAATGACCGCCAAGTCAAAATTGCTCACGCCAAGACTCTCCATAAAGCGTTCTTCCGTGGCATCTCCTATCATGATCTGTTGAATCAATCCCACCGCGTTGTCCGCTCTGTCCTCGTTTTTGTCGATGGCCATGACTTCATTGCCGTTTTCCATAAATTTCTGTGCCATATGACGCCCAAAACGCCCTAAACCGATGATTAAAATAGTCTTCATATTACTCTCCATTCCGGAGCGTCACAAATCTATGTGTTGCGACGCGCACTCAAATCAATGGTTGGATACGAATTTTTATCCAACCTGTATCTTTTCCAAAGGCAGCTTTGAGTTAGTCACCCTCTTCTCAGAGGAAAACGCAAGCAGCATGGTAATGGAACCTACCCGCCCGCACAGCATTAAAAATGCAAGGAGCAGCTTGGACACCATGCCAAGCTCCGAGGTAATCCCCAAAGTCAGACCAACTGTCGCCATTGCCGATACCGACTCAAACAGCGTTGTCAAAAGAGGCAGGTTCTCTATTGCCGAAATCATTACCGCCACCGTTACAGTCAGAAGCAGATAGGTCATAAAGACACATGATGCCGTTCTGGTGATGCCCTCCTCCAGCCTGCGCCCGAATGCCTCAACATTTTTCTTGCGCCTAAAGGTAGTAAAAATACTGACAAACAATACCCAAAAGGTGGTGGTTTTGATACCGCCCGCCGTAGAACCGGTAGAACCGCCGATAAACATAAGGCAAATCATAATGAATATTCCCGGTTCCGTCATTGCCGCCAAGTTGACGGAATTAAAACCTGCCGTTCTTGCCGTGACTGACTGAAAAAAACTTGCCAGTATTTTCTTTCCTACGGGCATACCGGCAAGCATACCGCTGCCGCATTCCAAGATAAAGAACAGCGCCGCACCCAAAAACACGAAACCCACGCTGATGCTTAACACCATTTTGCTCTGCAGTTTGAGCTTCTTAAACCGAAACTTCTTAACGCCAATATCATGCCAGACAAAAAATCCAAGCCCGCCCACAAAAATCAACAGCATAATCACAATATTTACATACCAATCGCCCGCTAATCCGGTCAGGGAAGAAAATTCTCCTGTAGTGCCGCCCATCAGGTCAAATCCTGCATTGCAGAACGCCGATATGGAATGGAATATAGAAAAATATACTCCCTTTACCACACCGAAACGCGGAATAAACGAAAAGCTTAAAAGCACTGCTCCCAGCGCCTCAATGGTCAGGGTTCCCAGCGCAATAAACTTCGTCATTCGCACAATACCGCCTATCTGGGGCGCCGAAATGGAATTCTGCATAATGGAACGCTGGCTCAGACCGATTTTGCGTTTGGCAAAAACTAATCCTAAAATAGCAAAGGTCATAAATCCCATGCCGCCTATTTGAATCAAACTCAAAATCACCATCTGTCCGAACAAAGTCCAATGCCGAAAGGTATCATAACGAATCAACCCCGTCACGCAGGTTGCCGACGTCGCTGTAAAAAAGCAATCCGTTACTGGCGTTCCCTCCGGTCCTCTTGTAGCTATCGGCAGCGAAAGCAGAATCGTTCCTATTAGAATTATCAGGCAATATCCTCCCAAAATCAACTTCATGGGCGATATGCTCTGCCAAATACTATGCTTTACTTTCACAACTGTCCTCACTTTAACTTATTACTCATAACAAAAGAGCCATACGGTAATATTTTATTACAGTACGGCTCTTTTGTACATAACCTTTTTACATTATTTGCCTTTGACTATCAATACTGCATGGCCTGTTCTTCTCCGTTCAGCACACGGATCGCGCCCTGTGCCAGCGCCAGAAGCTCATCCTCTCCCGGATATACGGTAAAAGGAGCAATAAAGCCTGCTCTCTCCTTCAGCACTTCCACCACCTGAGCATTGTATGCAATACCTCCGGTAACGATAATCTGATCCACCTTGCCGTTAAGAACGCAGGCCATGGAACCAATGTCCTTCGCCACCTGAAGCAAGAATGCATCTCTTGCCATAATTGCCTTTTCATCGCCCTCGCCAGCCATCTTCGCCACTTCTCTCATATCATTAGTGCCAAGGTAAGCGTTGAAGCCGCCCTTACCTACAATTTTGCCGTACACTTCCTTTTCGGTATATTTACCGGAGAAACACATCTTAATCAACGCGCCACTGGGAACCGCTCCCGCACGCTCAGGGGAAAACGCTCCGTCTCCGTCAAGCGCATTAAACACGTCAATCACCTTGCCATACTCATGAGCGCCCACAGATACGCCGCCTCCCATATGCACAACAATCAATCGCAGAGTTTCATACGCTTTGCCGGTTTCCTTTGCATATCTCTTTGCGACTGCCTTCTGGTTCAATGCATGAAAAACACTGGTACGGGGAAGCTCCGGCACACCGCTGTAACGAGCGATAGGCATCAGCTCGTCTACAACAACGGGGTCTACAATAAAGGAAGGTACGCCGATAGAGTCTGCAATCTCTCTCGCCAAAATACCGCCCAAGTTAGAAGCATGCTGCCCTTGCCTGCCAATCTTCAAATCTTCAAGTAAATCATCCGTTACGGCGTAAGTACCGCCGGGAATGGGCTTCAGCATACCGCCGCGTCCTACGACCACGTTTAAATCCTTTAAATCAAAGCTCTTTTCCTCTAATAAATCAGTGATAATCTTCTTGCGGAAATCCTTCTGGTCAACAATGCTTGCATACTGACTGATTTCCTCGGTGGAATGTCTTAGGGTCTCTTCAAATAACAGGTTCTCATCCTCAAACACACCGATTTTAGTGGAGGTGGAACCGGGATTGATAATTAAACTTTTTATCGACATTTTCTTTTTCCTCCTGTTTCCCTTGTACGTGCCGGACGCCTCGGCAATTTCAGCCGCAGCCTCCGGCGCACCCGCCGCAATCAGCGAGTGCCAACATATCATCCGGCATATTAATTATTTCCTGCCTTCTTTAACTCTTCCGCTACAACCGCCGCCAACGCAATGGAATTCACCTTAGTCTCAAAGGTATCGGAGCGGCTGGTCAAAATAACAGGAACTTTAGTTCCGGTTAAAATGCAACCGTTCTTTACCTTTACCATATGTACGATTGCCTTATACACAAGATTCCCGGCGTGAATGTCAGGGAACAAAAGCACATCCGCATCACCCTGAATCTTACGGTCGGTAGCTCCCTTATGAAATGCGGCTTCAGGGTCAATCGCCAAATCAAGGGATAAAGGACCGTCGATTACACAGCCAGTCAACTCTCCTTCCTCACACATGCGTGTGAGCTCCGCTGCCTCTACAGTGACGGGCATCCTGGGATTTACTACCTCTACTGCCGCTAAAGGTGCAATCTTAGGCACTTCCACACCGCAAGCCTTGCAAACAGGCAATGTATTTTTAATGATATTAATCTTGTCCTCCAAGGTAGGATAAGTCATAAACGCTACGTCGGTAAAAAATAACAGCCTGTCGATACCGGGAATCTCAAACACGCACACATGTGAAAGCACGCCGCCTGTACGCAGCCCTACTTCCTTATCCAATACGCTCTTCAGGAAATTCTTGGTGTCAATCAAGCCCTTCATATACATGTCCGCTTTGCCCTCATGCGCCAGCTTAACGGCCTTAAGGGAAGCCTGAATCACATCCGGTTCGTCAATAATCTCAAAGTCTGCCAAATCCATATTGATAGAAGCGGCAATTTCCCTAATTTTCGCCTCATCGCCAACCAAGATTGCATCCGCTATACCGCGCTCTTTTGCCTCTTTAACTGCCTCAAGTACGGCAGAATCCTGAGCAACCGACACGGCAACCGTCTTCATGCCGCACTCCTTCACCTTTGCTACAATGTCGTCAAAACCCTGTTTCATGTCACTTATTCCTTTCTGCCCTGCGGGCATCTCTTTTTTATCCGAATGGTTCGCTTAATCCATATCGTTAAAATAATAACACCCTCACACACAAAAGTCAACAACTCCGTCACTTGGGGTAACCTCCTATTTGGCACAAGCTTTTTAGTATGTCTGTAGACAGGGATTTTATTCAGCAAAAATAGAGCTAACAATTTGTGATACATAATTTTCACAAATTTATCGGCTCTGCGTCTTATGCGTCCGGCACTTTAATGACGGTTATCTGTAAATCTTTTGCGCTAATTAAACGCTCTTGTCTACACTTCGGGTAAAATAAAGGAAAATTTTCAAACACCGTATCGATGCGTGTCTTTATCCATGTTTAGTTATTACAAATAGGGCATAGCACCCATTCGATTTTAGGCAAGTGCTTCTACCTCCTGTTTTACTTTTTGTGTTCTAAGTTGTATGTCCATTTTCTATTCCCCGAATAACAATCGCAAGCCAAGCAGCAACAACAAACACTATAGCACCCCTTACACATTCGGCTATCAATAGCGTGTTTCCGCTCATCACAGCAATTTTTGTTTCAAAGTCAAACAAAAAATGTAACAGAATGACAGGCACAATGTTTTTCGATATGATTGTCATTTCGATTGCCAACCAACCAAAAAGAAACGCATTAAGTACCGTCAAAAATATCTCCCAAACATTGCTTGTAGTAAAGGCGTTTGCAATATGCCCTATTCCGAAAATAACCGTAGAAATTAAGATTACTCTTTTAAGGGAAAATACCTTGTTTAAATATCTCGGAATGATACCCCGAAAATATACTTCTTCTGCCATACCCACTGTTAAATACAGAAACAGATTACAGAATACATAAACGACAGACTTTACATAAAATCCTTGAATTGCTACGGGAATAAAAATAGCAATTAAGGGAAGAAAATGATATGCTTTTTTACTGCACTCAATGTCATATTTGTCAAACCCGTTCTCTTTCCATTTCCACTTGCCGCTTAAAACGAAAATCAAAGGTATAACGAGGGTAACAAGCATAAAAAATCCTNGAAGNAAAAGAGTTTNAANNGTTCCCNGNGANAAAACTACTGNCAGCACACCCGAAAAAATAGGAAAAAACAAAATGTAGCTGCCCCATAAAACAGACTTACACAAAGCAAATATTTTTTCTTTATTCATATAACAATTTTACTCCTTATACGGTTGCAGGGATTCGATAGCTCGGTGCAAGGTTTAAAGCACTACAACTGCCGTTCCTGTTTCAAGTTTAAAGCCAAGATAACCGTTATAATCTTCTGTAGAAGCATTTATTGTTTTAAGGCTCATATGACATTCGGAAAAATACGGATTGCTTTCCAATCCCAATAGTTACCGGGATCGCCGATTTTATCGGAAATCTTTGTGTCTGTCAATCCTAACTCATTTTGTGCAAAACCATTTACCAATATTGTATAATCGGTATTATACACCGTTTCAAGCAAAAGCCCCAAAATCGCATATCCGTAGTTGGAATAGGTATAACTTTTATATCCCGAAGTGTGCGTCAACAATTCTTTAATCGTTGGATATTCGTTGCCTTTTGAAAGCGGCAGTAAAGGTCCACTTTGCTCGCGGAAATCAAGAAAGACACTTATTAAGCCCTTAAGATGCTTTATATTTCGTAACAGTTACAAATATTCCGATATGTCCGACAAAGAATCCACGCAGGCGTAGAGATATTTTTCAAGCTCCTTATCGGGCTTGGTCTGATCCGGCACCATAATGACCCTTAAACCGGCGCGGTAGGCGGACAGCACCCCGTTAGGGGAATCCTCCACCGCAATGCATTCCTCGGGATAAAGCCCCAGCTCACAGCATGCATACTGATAAATATCCGGCGAGGGCTTCCCCTCCTTTACCATAGTTGCGCTGATTAGCTTNTCAAAATAGGATAGCANCCCCACCCTTTTNAGATACCTNTCTGTTCTCTCCAAATCGGAAGCGGTAGCTATTGCCGCAGTAATGCTCCTTTCCCGCAGATACAAAAGCAGTTCCTCCGCTCCGGGCTTTTTCCGAATCCCATCCCGCTCAAGAACCTCCTCCATCATGTCCTTCCTGCGCTGCCTGATTTTCGGATAGTCAAAATCCTCACCGAACCATTCCTGAAGCAGCGCCGGAGCAAAGGGGCGCCCCAGACTGCGCAGCAAAAGCGCCTGTTCATCCGTGAGCGTATAACCGAATTCAGCCAACGCCTTGGGCCAAAAGATACGATAATATTTTTCCGTGTCTATTAAAGTTCCGTCCAAATCAAAAATTACTGCCCTTGTCATAAGTACCTCTTTTTCTATAATATATCTTGTTGATTTATACTTACATATTCCGGTTTTACATGTTTTTATATTATATACCGTTTTTATCCTAACACAGCATAGGTACTCCTGACAAGCGCCGCATTCATGCTTACACACTGTTTTGGAACTGCCGCTCCCCTTACATTGATTCCGGTTCTCATTCTGCTTAAGGCACTTGCTCCGATTCAGCCATACTCTCCACATGGATTTTATTACCACTTGTCTTTTTCTTCTTTTTGCTTTTTCGTATAAGCACAAGCAACAGAAACAACAACAATACGCCGCCTGCAAACAATATTTTCCAATCAACGCTCTCCTTATCAGCCCGCAAAATACGGAAAGTTCCAAGCTCATCCATGGCAAACAGCAGATAGCTCCCTCTGCTTTCCGAAGCTACCACCTGATATTTCCCCCCTGAAAGCACTTCGATTACTGTATTCTCCGCATCCTCACACAGAACTCTTACCCTGACAGGCTGTTCCTTATCACCCTGACCTTCAAGGAAAAGCTTACAAATTTTTGTTCCATTCTCCGCTGTCTCTTCTTTTTCAATCCTGAGCGCCGTATCGGGATAAAATTTTCCTTCTACCAAAATTTCAGGTTTTCCGCTGCTATCGCATTCCCCGCCTGCCAGAGAGGTAATCCACTTATTGTACTGCGCCTCCAACACCTTGTTGCCGGTGACATGCGCAAAATCATATTCTGGCCAGACTCCATAGTACCCTTCCTTGAACGGTATCTCCGGAATTTGCCCTTCACCGATTGCCTCTCCGTATTTGCAACGAACGGAAGAAAGCTCTTTACCATCTGCCATAAAAGCAACGACAAAATCCGAAAATGCTGCCGGTACTGCCTGATGACTGCAAAATTCTTCATAGGAAAGAGGCGTTGCGCCTCCATTATAGCCAATACCGTCAATTCCTCCATGACCGCCCGCCACATAGTAATTACCGTAAAGCACTCCCGTTTCTTCCACCTGCCCGGCAATGGCGCCTACATTCTCTCCTGCTGCCTCAATGCTGCTGTAGGCATAACTGTAAAAAATATCACACCCCTTACCTGCAATTCCACCCACATAATCCTTGCCTGACAGCTCACACATAGCATAACAGCTTCTGACAGCATAGCTTGCCGACCCCGCTATACCGCCTATACAGCTTCCGTCCGTGCCGGAAACCGCACCATAGGACTCACAGGATATAACGGCTCCGTGCTCCGCCTTTCCCACTACGCCGCCCACACAATCTTTTTTACCTGTCACATCGCCCAGATTACGGCTCTCTCTCACCACCGCCTTGACTGTCTGCTCCAGCTCAAAGCTTTCCGTTCCCGTTACGGTAATGTCGTCTTCGGGATCCAAATCGTATTCTATGGCAATCTGACCCACAATTCCCCCTACATTAGTATCCGCTTCAATCAACCCCTGATTGACACAACGTGTTACTTTTCCTTTCTGAAAAGAAGCCGTATCATAATATGCATCATCCTCACTTACTTCCGGCGAAATCTCACCGGCTCCTAAGCCCGAAAGCTCGCCTCCTGCCGCCTCGTCCGATGTATCCTCCACTGCAATGCCCTCGTAACGAAACAAATCATCCCTTATCTCCGAAATTAAGCTGCGTAGTACCTTTGCCTGCCGGATCACCGCATCCACATCACTGCTCACTACATCAGTACCTTCCTCCAAGGTATTCACAAGCTTTTCCAGACCGTTGCCCGCAGCTTCCATTCCACTGTTCACGATTTGCAAATTATCCCTGATGCCGCCGCAGCTATCATTGGTAGCAGATGTCATTTTATCTAAATGAGCTCCGGTATTATCACCAAATTTTCTAAGCGCCGCTTTGTAGCTCTCTGTGTCATTTGGAACTTGAATTGTCAAGTTTTCATTGCCATTCCCTATGTTGACATTATTGTCGTTTTCTATGTCGTCTTTTATGTCACCAAGTATGTCACTTACATTTCCCGAACTGACCGTCACATCCGAAACATTACCTTGTTCCTTGTCTGCCTCACTTTGATTCGTCCATTCCTCATTTAATATCTTTAAATCATTGCTAATACCTGTAAGCTCCTGATTATAGATATACCATAAGTCAATAGCGGTATTAGAAAGAGCGCTTCCCGCCTGACTTACCTTTCTTAATTCCGAAGTAACCCCCTTTGCAGCAGTGTTAGCAGATTTTCCGTAGCCGCTTAAATCCTTATGAGCCGCATCCAACAGGTCAATCAATTTGTCCGTCTCTCTATCCAGTCTCTGCAATCTGTCACCCAGATACTGAATCTCCAAAAAAGGCTCCATCTGACCTACGATTCCGCCTACGTCCTTTCTTCCCATAACATGACCCGTATTGGTACAATTCTGTAAATATCCCTGAGAAAGCCGCCCCACAATACCGCCCGCATTATATCCCACATGATAATAGCCAACCGTACCCACATTGGCACAATAATATATTTTTCCCGATGAAATACCTGCAATTCCTCCGCTGTCCGTGTGAGCCGCCACATTGGACGCACTATTGATATCCTCTAAGCTTTCCACGGTGATATCCTCCAAGCCATAGGAAACCTCAGTGCTGTAGATATTGATTGCTCCCAAATTACTGCAATTATTCAGGACTCCGCAGTTGTTACCCACGATGCCGCCTGTGGAATGATTTCCTATTATGGTAGCTTGGGCTTTACATCTGCGTATTGTTCCTCCGGCAGCATTTACCCCCGCAATTCCGCCTACCTCATTATCACCTGTGACAAATCCGCTAAAACTGCAATTTTCAATCCTACCATAATTTACCCCAACAATTCCGCCTACCTGATTCCGGCTGCCTGGTACTGTGTCAAGAAAAAGTACAAGTTAAACGTGAACTTTTCTCTATAACATCTGTTATGTTATCCTGCTTGTCTCTCCAAATCTTTTAATTTCTTCATATACCTCTTTTCGTATTCATCAGGTGACAGATACCCACAATGACTATGAATTCTTACTGTATTATAAAAAGTCTCTATATATTGAAATACCAGCCTGTATGCATGCTCATAATTGATTAT
>WFLY01000179.1 GCA_009177215.1 Bacillota bacterium | reverse complement strand
CTATCAGAATATTTCTTCTTCCAAATACATCAACAAAAACACCTGACGGAATCTAAAAACTCAAGGTTGTTATATGCAAAACAGTTTCTACAAAACCAAGCTCCACCAACCTATAACCTCCCGCTGCAAGTATTGTTACCCACGCCCCTGTCAACTATAAGTTAATAATCAAAGACAATAAATATGATGTCGATAATTGTTTCTTGATATTTGACATAAAACATCTCCTTAACATTAATTTAAAAGCGTCAAGGAGATAATGTACCAATAATAAAGATTTGTTGAATTTGTGAGTAAAATCTATGGAATATCTGTTGATTAGTTATATCCGCTTCTCTACAAATCTTCAAAAAAGGGCGCACTATCCCCGTAAAGAGGAAAAATATAACCTTTTTTCAGTTGAAGATTTGTCATTGTCCAGAACATAAATCTAACCTCTCATTTCATCTCTATCTCAGATATTACTATATAAATCCTTATTATGCAAATATTTTTTACTTGAAGCCATACAATTCATAAAAAAGCATTCTTTGCTTCTGTTCTTGTTACTGTCTGTTTTAGTAAAAAAATCTAAGCATTTTCTTGAATTTTCATACGAAATTCATATTAACATGATATACTAAAACATAAATGGTTACAAATCTCCGTAAGGATTCCGATATCAGAGCTGCAGGTTTTGAAATGCTTCAATCGGTATATATGAGGGAAAGTTGAATACGCGCCATAGCGCGCAGATAGGAGCAAGGTTGAATAAAAATGCGGATNNAACTATTGATTNNAGTGCGCGTCGCAACGCACAGATGGGTATAAAAATGAAAAATATAGAATCAAAATCTTACCGCGTACTTTTTCTTGAGGATGAGCCAACAATCCGCGAGGTCCTGACAGAATATATGAAAATATCCGGCTATGATGTAACGGAAATTGCACGCGGCGATGAGGCGCTTTTGTGGCTAACGGAAAATACCTGCGACATTGCAGTACTGGATATTATGGTACCGGGCGTGGACGGATTTGAAGTTTTAAACTATATAAGGGAGCATTGTTCCCAAACTGCCACCCTTATGCTGACTGCATTAGAGGACGAAAAGACGCAAGTAAAGGCATTTAATCTTTATGCGGATGACTACATTATAAAGCCTGTCTCTCCTATTATTCTTTTAAAAAGAATGGAGACAATTTTACGGCGAACAACAGGGATTCCCGTCAAAACAGCAGTAGAAAAACGGGGATTATATCTGCAGGAAGACTCCTACAGCGCCTACTACGCAGGCGAGAAGCTTCCGCTGACGCTCAGCGAATACCTGCTTCTTAAGACCCTTTATCAATCCCCTGCCCGAGTCTTTACCAGAGAACAGCTGATTTTACACATCTACAATGAAGAATATATCGGTAACGATCGCATTATTGACGCTCATGTGAAAAATCTGCGGAAAAAACTGCCTGTAAACTGTATCAAGACTGTTATCGGCGTAGGCTATCAGTATGAGGAGGAAGGCTCATGAACACACCGAAGAAAGGTCTGGATTACAAAAACCGGCTTTACAGTATATTGCTTGCCCTTATTTTACTTTGTTTTCTTGTGGGCTACTTTCTCTATATGCTGCCCTCTCTCTACGTGGATTACCGGATGGAGCAGAATCTGAAATCCGCAAAAACGCAGCATAGAGAATATGTAAAAAACGGCACCTACGAGGGGATAAAGATGTCTAACTCTACGAACTGTATTTCTGTTAAAATTCCTTATACAGGAGACTCCGTTTTTCTTGCGGGTCCTTCGTTTCATATAGAGCTGACTGCAAAAGAAGGTTATGCCAAAACCATACTCACAGAATTACAGACGCTTCTGTCCGAATATAAGAATATATCTTCCTTAGACGAAGAAGACAGCAGACAACTGTTCCACAACATGGAAGCAGCATCTACCCGCTGGAAAGAATTGCTGGAGGCAGAAAAGGAAGATTTCTTCTCACTTCCGTTCACTGCCACCGCTACGTTTGGAAATACAATAGAATACAAATCACCATACACCAAAATCCATACGGCAACCGAGCATTGCATTGTGGTAGAGGCTGTGGCGGCGGACAGTTCCAATACCTATACCTCCTACTTTGCCATGGAAGACATAGGAGACAGCTTTGTGCTTACCATATTAACCTCCATGACACCGGATATGAATGAAATCCGCCCGGTTGTACTACAGAGCCTGCCGATGATCTGTGTTGTGATTTTACTTCTGGTGCTTATTTTCTCCCAAGTCTATTCCCGGGGCATTCTCACACCGTTATATGCCGCTTTAGAAAAGCAGAACAAGGCATTATCGGAGGAAAACAAAAGACAGGAAATTTTTATGCGCGCGTCCTCCCATAAGCTGAAAACCCCTCTTTCCGCTGCTCTTCTATTGCTGGACGGCATGATACATCAAGTGGGAAAATACCAAGATACAAAGGAATATCTTCCGAAAGTAAAAAGCCAGCTTTTATCCATGCGCAAAATGGTAGAAGACATTTTATCCCTCAATCACTGCAGGGAACAGCTACAGCTCCAAGCCCTGAACCTTATAGCTGTCTTAGATAAATGTCTTTTGGCTTATCGGCTTGTTATTTCTGACAGGAAGCTGCAAATTTCCCGTTCCGATGTAAAGGAGCTTATTATCGTGTCAGACGAGTACCTACTTACCCAGATACTGGATAATTTGATTTCCAATGCGGTAAAATATACACCCCCCGGGAAGTCTATTGAAATCAGCGTAACAGCCCATACTCTCACCATGAAAAACCATGGCGTCACCATACCGGAAGACATTCTTCCCCATATTTTTGACCCCTTTGTCAGCGGCAATCATGAAAATGATAATACCGGACATGGCTTGGGCTTATATATCGCCTCCTATTATGCAAAGCAGCTGAACGCTTCTCTCCTTGTAGAAAACCACGCCGACAGTGTTTCNGCCACGATTATTTTTGNTGCGGAAANAGATTCANAATATCTTCATNTGAACTTCACGGGGGTCTGCTATAGTATAGCTACTAACACGAAAGGAGACACCATATGCAGCTAACCATTGAAAACCTGACTGTAAAATACGGTTCGGATATCGCTTTAAATATCACAAAACCAATTCAGTTTTGTGAAGGAGACCGGGTGGGAATCATCGGCTCCAACGGCGCCGGGAAAAGTACTTTGATCAAGAGTATCTTAGGACTGGTAAATTACAGCGGATCTATCCGCTCCGATTTGAAGCCGGAGGAAATTGCCACTCACATGCAGTTTAACGAGTACACGNACGCTATGNCCTGCAGANATATTATGGAGGCAATTTNACAGACAAAGATTNATAAGAACCAANAGCTAAAGGAGCTTATTACCTATTTTGAATTTGAAGACTGCCTAAAGAAAAAGTATACAAAGCTATCCGGCGGGCAGAAACAACGTTTTACCATTATTCTGGTCATGATGCAGGATGCGCCCCTCACCTTTTATGATGAGGTTACCTCCGGTCTTGATTTCGAGACAAGGCAAAAGCTTATGGAGAAGCTTATAAACTGGTATTCCGATAAAAACTCCAGTCTTTGCATCGTTTCCCACTATTATGAGGAATTAGAACAAATGGCAAATAAACTTTTGATTCTTGACAAGGGAAAGGTAATTGACTACGGACAAAAGGAGGCGCTTTTCAAAAAATACTGCGGTCGCTCCGTCATTATCTTTGAAGCTTCACCGGAAAATGAAGCTCTTGTGAAAAAATATCGCAAGCTGTCCTCCCCATCTCATCTGATTGCCATTTCCCTAAAAGATGAGACGGAGGAGCTTGAGCTCAGTAGACTGCTGCTGAACGCAAATATTAATTACAAGCGCAGCAATAATGATATTGAAATCATGTACAGCAATGCTAAAAATGCATNTTATANGGANGCATGCNGCCANGCANACTCGTAAAAAACCAAGACTTTCACCCGCTATGATACTATTTGAATTCCGCACAATTACAGGGAATCCCTATGTGTATATTTTTGGTGTGGGAATGCCTGTCTTAATGTCTGTAGTCATAGCGATTGCCCTACAGTCCCAAATACCGGACAGTTCTGTCTTAAACACTGTTGTCACAGGTATGTATCTGGGCATAGGTACAATGATTCCCCTTGCGACTATTTTAATGGGTTATTCCGCAACCTACTCACAGGAACTGGAAAAGGGGATTCCCCAGAGAATGTCTCTCTTCGGCATTTCCCCCATTGTGACCATTATTAACCGCATTATTTCCGAAGGTATCTTTTTACTGATGGCATTCGTCGTATATTTTGCAGTAGGATTTCTGGTATTGGATATTACTCCGCCTGCCTTATCCGGATTTTTGTGCTATGCCCTTTGTATTTTGGCGCTTGGCATTATTTCCTTTTTGTTGGCACATTCCATTGCCTCTTTCTTCCGGAAGTTTGGAATCACCTACTGTATTTCCATGATTCTGTATTTTGGAATAATGATTGCCAGCGGTATGATGGGAATCAACTATGAAATGCTTCCCTCTCCCGTGCAGGTCATCTCAAGGCTCCTGCCAACCACCTATATCACAAAGGACTTTGCCGATGTCTGGCTGGGAAAGGACTATAACTTCATGCCCCTGCTGCAGGCTTTTCTGTTTATAGGTGCACTTGCCGGTCTTATGCTATTCGCCAGCCTGAAAAAAAACAGTAGGAAGCAATTTTCATAGACTACCGAAAGAGCACGCAGTTACCGCTCTCCCGATAATATCTGATTCGTTCCTCCAGCGCCTGTCTGGTACATCCAAGACTTTCACTGAGGCAATCCAGACATAAAAACCTTGAGGCAGTGCGGCAGACCAGCTTCATATAAATAGCCTTCTCGTCCGAGGTAAGACGGGCGCCGCACTGCTTGCAGCCGCTATGTAAGCCTTCCATGTTAAAGCACCAGCTTCGCCCGTACCACTGCGCAGTCACCGGCAGGAACCGTAACGGCATATCTTTCCTTAAAGACCCCCAGCTCCTTGTGCTCCCAGCAATCATACAGAGACAATGCCGCTCCGGAAGCACAGGGAATTCCCATATCCCAGAACTGGACCGTCAGCTCTCTGGGCGCATCGCTTAAGTTAAATAAACCAATGGCAAGGTCGCCGTTCTCCAAAGCCTTCACCAACACAAATGCCTCGTTTTCGTTAAACCACTGAGGCTCCACCTTGATACGGTAAGCGCCTCTTGCCTCGTTGTCCTGATTGATGGCTATCATATCTTTATTCTGGAGAATATCTTTGGTAATTTGGTTTGCCGAACGGATATCGCAGCCAATCATCAGAGGCGAACCCATCATACACCAAAGGGCAAAATGAGTTTTGTACTGACTGTCCGTACAGCCTCCGATTTTGCTGCCGATAAAGTCGCTGTTGCTTCCTCCGTACATACCTACCACAAGCATATCCATGTCATTGTGGCAGTAGTTGCCTGTGAAAGGCTCCTTGTCAAGCTGAGAAACGGCAATTTTGCAAATAGACTCCCAATTATCCTGAATGTCCGGCGTGGAGCGATAGGAGTGCGCCCCCGACTCCCGAATCCAGTGATGTACATTGTCCTCGCCCCAATTGCAAGCGGAAAAAAGAATATCCCTGCCGCAGTTTCTGAGGGCAAGGCTCATACGCTTATATAACAGCTCGCCCGACATATAGCGGGGCTTAAAACAATAATCATATTTCAGATAGTCCACATCCCAAGCCGCAAACTGCTTCGCATCCTGAAATTCATGCTCGAAGCTGCCGGGGTAGCCTGCACAGGTATGCGTTCCGGCACAGGAATACATACCAAATTTCAGCCCTTTCCCGTGGATATAGTCCGCAACCGCCTTCATTCCGTTGGGGAATTTCTTAGGGTCTGCAACAAGATTGCCCTGAGCGTCTCTCTCCTTTAAGCTCCAGCAATCGTCAATGACAATATACTCATACCCGGCTTCCTTATATCCGTTATTTACCAGACTGTCAGCCGTCTCCTTTATCAGGGCTTCGTTAATATCCCATGTAAAAGTGTTCCATGAATTCCAGCCAAGCGCCGGCTTCATGCCTATCGTTGTATCCTTCATTTTTCCTCCGTTCCGAAACTCTTTGTCCGCCTTTCGCGGGTTGCCTATATGTTTCCTATAATAGATATTACATGAAAATATGTTACATCTCTATCATATAAAAACAGGGAGTCCTTGGCAATGGCATAATGTTGCCGCAATATGGAAAAATGCGTGCTTATAATGTTATCATATCTCTTTATATCACTCTCCTTATTTCTGCACCGCTTTTTCCTGTATTTTCCCGCACCTCTTTCATTTAATACTCTTCTATATCATATAATATATTATAGGTAATTTCTTACCTATAATATATTATAACTGAATATTTAAATTAGAAAAATCTATAATAAATATTTAGAAATCAATGTTCTTGTTTAAAATCACTAAAAAGAAACGGCGAGGTGTTACTATTGAATGACAGAGGCTCTATCGAAATCCACTTAGACAAGTTGCTGAAAGGAGCCGGTCTAAGCAAAAATAAATTTTGCCAACGAGCAGAATTGCAGCGTTCACAATTAAACGGTTACATCAACAACACAATAACAAGACTTGATGTAGATGTACTCGTCCGGCTTTGCGACACGCTGAACTGTTCCATCTCTGACTTAATCGAATATAAACCAAAGCAATAAAGACAATCCTGCTTTTCCAAAGGGTTTGTTATTATTTTATCACAATGTTCGATATTTTCAGTATAAATTCCTCCGGCTTGGGAAGTTGCCCCGCTCCAAACAGGATATCCCACTTCTGCCGTGTTCCGGCATTCATGAAACCTATTTGAATTGCTTTCTGTATAGCCTCCCTCAATAGCCNCGCCTGTGATAAGCATACGATTCGACNGTCTGCGGNACGTNCCNACAATACCAAGCATAAACAAAACCACGGAGTAGATGACAGTCACAGGGTTGAACGTGTCACCCTTCTTGTTGTCCTCTTGTTCCTCGGCAAGCACCGCTTCGCTTTCTGCGAGTATCTCTATCGCCTCGGTGTAGTAGCTATCGATATATTCCTGATCGCCGAAGGAACTTGTGATCGCCAGAACGTTATTCAGAACCCAGTCCACGATGTCGTCAACGTCGAAATCGAAGCTATATCCTATCTTTTCCGCCATCGCCTCGGGAAGGTTATCCGAGCAGATAAAGTATATCTTATATGCGCTCTCGCTGAGCTGATCATCGTTATTGGAATCGGCAGCATACAGCAACTCCACCTGATACTCGCTTATCAGATTCCACACCTGCATATCCTGCATAAGCGACTGTGATGCCTCATTCTAACGGGCGTTTCCGTCAGCGGCAAGATTGTTGCTCTTGGTAATAGTTCGTAGACATATTCCCGCCCTATCCACGAAGCCCACGCAGTAGCAAGTGCCGTTATTCCGAGGAAGACAGCAATAACTATCTCAAGGATATCCTCTCTGCTGCGCTTAGTTTTTTCGGTAGAGTTCTGCTCAATTTCCTGCGTTTCGATTGTTTCAGTAGTCTCAGACATAAATTTTTCTTCCATGTCCGCCAATGCTTTATCTGTAATCTACACAATATAACGCTTCACCTTAGTGTCTCTTGCAAATGCAGAAGCTACATCTTATACTTTGCCTGCTTCTATATCTTCATAGCCTTCCTGCAGCTTAAGCAGTCTTTTCCATAACAATTATCTCCTTTTGGTCTGTTTCGTTCATTGCGTTCCTTTCTGTTTTGAATAAAAAATAGCGGTAAATCTGTGTGATAGGTTTACCGCTGTTTGATATTATTTATTAGTGATATTTAGCTTATAAGCATAATAGGGGCTTGCTCATAGCACTTTTTCAAGGAACAAATGTCCACTATGTTCTATGACGTTACCTACATTCATAGAAGCAGTTGCAACAATTTGAAACCCTAGTTTTTTATAGAGTGATAATGCCGGAAAATTTTGACTTCCAGTATCAAGTCTTAATGCTTTGCATGAGTTGTTCCCTGCCAATTCCATAGCATAAAGTGAATAACCATTACCTCATCATTTGCAAAGGTTTGTTTCCAAATTATTTTTGTATATTCTGTCGGCTGTACTTTATCCACAATTATACTTCCTGCAATACTGTTATTTTCTTCATACACATATAATGTTCCAACATCAACGGCTTTTTCTGCATCTTTTCTAGTAGGGTATATGCCTTTTTTGAAAATAGTAAACGCTCCATGTTCCATTTCATGTTTGAAATGCTCGTCATATGTATCTTCAATCAATTCAATATCATCAAAAGTTGCTTTTCTAATCATATACTGCACCTCATTAAATATCAATTTATTGTATTATTTTATGTCAAATAACGGTATATTTTCTTTATCAGTGATAGATTTAATGAAAAGGTGGCTGATTTTCCTTTAGGATAAACCGCCACCAATAGGTAAGTAATATTCATTTTTTTTATGTTCTTTCTTCCGTTGGTAATGCCATAAATTTCTGTATGAAATAAGCATCTAAGATTTCTCCTAGATGCTTAGCATCACTTGAAAAAATAGAAATTATCTAATCAATTATCCAAAAAATCTATATCGTATCTTGTTCCATTTGAAAATAAAATACCGTCTGTAAGCTGGATACAAAGAATACAAGTATTTTCATCATCAAAATTGTTGTGTCCATTATCAATCCATTCTTGAAAAGCCTTTCTTAATTTCTCTGCAATGTTTTTATTTTCNTCTTTACAAAACCAACCTAAATTGATTCCTTTTCCATGTGCCGTAAACCAATCGCCAGAAATTGCCACATGAGGATTTTCTTCAATTTGTTTCATTTTATTGGAAAGAGCATATGTAATTACATAAAATGCTCCATCCTCATAAAACCCATCAACATTGCGAACATACGGCTCTCCATCCTTTACAGTTGCTATAGCAATTATATTGTCTTTGCCAAATCGTTCATTCATTATTTCTTTTGTTTTTAAAGTTAATTTTTCCATTTACAAATCCTCCGTTTAAAATATGTTAATTTCATCAATAAGTAATTTGAAAATAACAAGAAACATTTCTGCATCACTAAAAAATTTTTGCTTTAGTAAAGGGTAATCATTTATTATTTCATCTTTAATCAGAATAGAACTTTCAGTTTCTGCCCTACCACGAATTCTTATCCATCTGTGTGTATTTAGATTATAACTCGCCATTTCAATTTGCGGATTTGTAATCAAATCAGAATAAACATTTTTTCGCTTATCAGTAGCAATGTATAATGCTTTTCTATTTAAATAAATCATTCCAAAAGGTCTTAACTTTGGTTGGTTGTCAAGTGATGTTGCCAAAAAGAAATATCCNCACTCACGANTAAACTTNTAGCAGTCATCANTAGATNTATNTANGCTGTTTTCTTCATNTNNTTNACTANNTTCATTTAACNGANANNCAATGCTNCATTCAANTANTTTGATTAATTTTATAAGTTTATCCGTTTCGGGAAAGCTTATATCGGTTTCCCATCTTGAAACTGATTGACGGGCCACGCTTAATATTTCTGATAATTTTTCTTGTGTAATACCCTTTTTCTCATGTAGTAATGCTAATTTTTCTCCTGTTGTAAGCTTCTCACCTATTACAGTTTTATTATAACTGTTTCTTAACAATATGTGTAGCAATTTAAGATTGCTACATGTAAACTTTTGAGTGCACTTTAGAAAATTTGTCAAATTACTCAGTATGAATATACTACCACACAAGCTCTTACAATTCCATTAAATTTTGCTTATACTTCCTATGCCTAATTTTTACAATCATCATCTGCCTTGCCCGTTCCCTCTGCTCTGTGCTGACCGCTCTCGGCTTACGATAGTTTAAAACTCCATAACAAGCCTTTTTCAGTATTCTAATATTTTCACATTCTAGCATTTTCCATTGGCATTTGCAGGCTCTATCTCTGTTGAAAATTGATGTTGCAAATGTCTCATTAAAATACAGAAACAGGTAGCTATTCACAATGGATAACTACCCTACAAACTTGAATTCTGATAAGACAAAATTCTTATCATTTAATAACTGTTATATTTTATCTTCATAAAGTCTGCAAACTCTTGAAAATGCTAAATTTATAGCAAGTGAACTTGCCCTTATTCTTTCCCTTGTGTTATATCCTTTTCCCAAACAATCCAACGGATTGTTTTTATTACTGAATTCTCATAAGGGCAAAAAATAAGGGAAAGAAAAACCTGTAACAAATTATAACACAATATGAACAGGACTTGAAGTACTGATTAAAATGCTTACACAATATGTTCTTGAAAGGACAGCTAAAATGAATATCATATATGCAGAATACAATATACATCACAACAGTATAGAAATAGCAACTACCGCTGGGTATCTTTTGCGAATTGACTGTTGGGAAGCAGAGAAAGGACTAAAGACTACTCCATGCTCAGAATGTGCCTTAAATGCCCTTGCTATTGATGAACCACTGGAATATGCAAGGCTTTATTTAGATGGCAATATGCAGATGTGGATTGATGCGGAGGATTCTCTGGAATTGTAGTAATAAGCAAGACTTAAGGAAAAGCACCCCATTTTTTATAATTCAGAGGGACGGCAGCACTTTAGGCTGTCGCTCCTTGATTACCCACCAGTAAAACCGGGCGGGGCTGTCAACGGGAATTTGCCATAAATATTATTTTTCATACTGCCATGGAACATAGGGAAGTATTCACCATGTAATTTCGTCTGCATAGTGAACTTCAGTATGTATCATTGAACGATAGTCTACCGATGTAGCTTTGATACATAGAAACTCGTTGCAGTCCGTACAAGAGCAGTCCTTGCAGTAACACCCCACACCGCATACTCCAATCAGTATTATCCCACATTTTATTGAGCTTTGGTATCATTACAGCCCTCTGCTCGTCCGTCGTACCGACATAATGCACGCACAAATCACAGCGCTGACCGCATTTTGAAAATACTTTATTTTCCATTTACAAATCCTCCAATTTATTAGCATTTCCTCACTTCTTTTGACAATTTTCACAATAATATACTGTTCCACCCAAGAAATTTACTTTACGGATCTCATGTCCGCATTTGATACATGGCCCAAACAATGTATTTTTACTTAACTGGGTAATATATTTCCCCTTTTGTCCAAATAAGTCCCTTTCCGTATCCCGACCGCCTTGTTCACACATTTCCTTTAAGATTTTCTTTACTGAAGTATATAACACCATAAAGTCTGTTTCGGAAGCTTCTCGCATGTCAAAGCGCGGATCAATCCCGGCATCCCACAAGATATCCTGCATTACACCATTCCCAAGACCTGGTATTCTCTGCTCTGTGGCAAGGAATGCCTTTGCGGTTAATTTTTTATGATTACCTGAATAAAGACTCCGAAAATATTCAAAAGTAAATTCATCACATAGTGGATCGATCTTACTGCTGGANGATATATAGTANCCTTCCGTACATTTCCCNTTCGGAAATATCATGATAANGCCATACATTTGTATTGACACAAAAACAGCCGTCTCATCATCAAAGTAAATGGCCAATTGATGCTTTTTCGGAAATTTCTTTTTNTCTTCATAATATTTAGGATACGCACCATCNGCAAACACTACCATACAATTCTCAGTATCCATTTCAATCATACCACCATGATAGNNCGCATTCATAACNGTCTGTCCTTCCAATAAGTCTCCATAGCTNTTAGTATCACCATGAAAGAANGCAAAANTGTGAGGNGTNTGTAATACTTCAATATAACTTATTTTTTTTCCTATCAAGCTCTTCTCTATCTGGCTAGATATCGTATAGCTTTCTGGTAACTCTAACATATTATTTCCTCCCGATTAAATAAAAATAATAATGATTCATTTTTACCTCAATCAAACTTTTTCTGCATTAAGTTTATTTTATAGTTATCGCTTTTATTGATAAACTATAATTCTTTTTTATTTAAGCTAAATATTGCCCTGCCTGCACATTCCACATTTGTGCATATTTGCCCTGTGCCTTTAATAAACTATCATGCGTTCCCTGTTCTACGATTTGCCCATTTTCCATTAGGATGATCCGGTCTGCCAAGCGTGTCGTTGACAACCTATGCGAAATAAAAATCACTGTCCTGTGTTCCGCCATCTCCAGCATCGCATGATTCAGCTGATACTCTGCAATGGGATCCAATGCACTGGACGGCTCGTCCAAAATAATCAGCCCTGCATCTTTATAAAATACTCTGCTGATGGCAAGCTTCTGGCTTTCCCCACCGGAAAGATTTACTCCCTCTTTGTCAAATTCTGTAGTCATCATCGTATCCATACCATTCGGTAAGGCGGCAAGGCGTTCCTCCAGTCCACTGTGTACCAATGCCTGCTTTATAGGCTCTTCCGGTATCTCTGGGGCTGCTGCATCCATCAGAACATTTTCCTTCACAGAGCCTGCAAAAATTTTGAAGTCCTGAAATACTGTTCCAATTGATTTTCTATAGTCCTGCAAATCATAATCCTTGATATCTCTGCCGTCTGCTATAATCTGTCCGGATACAGGATCATAAAGCCTCATTATAAGTTTCATCAGCGTAGTTTTTCCTGCCCCATTGTAGCCTACTATAGCAATTTTTTCTCCCGGCCGTATTGCAAAAGAAATATCATTCAATATCTGCGCATTTCCTTGTCCTGCCTTCCCATATTCAAAACAAATATTCCGAATCTCAATTTCCTTGGCGCCACCCGTTACCGGAAGCTTCTTCTCACTTACAAGCTCAGGCTGCATCGCTAGGAAATCCCGAATCTTTTGGACATATAAACTTGTCTCACAGGCATACGGGTATACATCCGTAAAAATGCTCATGCTCCACTTCAGCCTTCCGAAGGAATTATATAAAATTGCCACACTACTATACGACAATCCTCCCATAACCACTGACCTAAAAACCAAATAGCTGACATAAACCACATCACTCATAAAATTATTGCTGACATACCTGCGTAAAAAACTAAGCCAAAACCGCTTCCCTGTATAGCTTTTTTCCACCTT
>WFLY01000175.1 GCA_009177215.1 Bacillota bacterium | reverse complement strand
AAGACAGATTTTGGGGAGCGCATTCCCACAGAAGTGGTATACTATGATGGCTCTGACCCCATGAAGATGCATAATTATTATACATATCTTTATAACAAAACGGTGTATGAGGTTATTAAGCGCAAAAAGGGAGAAAAGGATGCGTTGCTTTTTGCCCGTTCCGCAACGGCGGGAGGACAGAAATTTCCTGTACATTGGGGCGGAGACTGCTGGTCTGACTATGAATCTATGGAGGAAAGTCTTAGAGGAGGGTTATCTCTTACGAGCTCGGGCTTTGGCTTTTGGAGCCACGACATCGGAGGCTTTGAGAGCCAGTCCTCGCCGGACGTTTACAAGCGGTGGTGCGCTTTCGGGCTGCTTTCCACCCACTCAAGGCTTCACGGCTCCGGTACTTATCGAGTGCCGTGGAATTACGATCAGGAGGCGGTGGAGGTGGTCAGGTATTTTGCCAGACTGAAGGCTTCCCTGATGCCTTATCTTTATCGTAATGCCATTGAGACCTCACAGTCGGGCATCCCCATGATGCGCAGCATGGTTTTGGAATTTACGGAGGATAGGAATTGTGCTTATCTGGCAACGCAGTATATGCTGGGAGAGGCTCTTTNGGTGGCACCTATTTTCAATGAAGACAGTATGGCGGAATACTATCNTCCGGAGGGAGTGTGGACCNGTTTTTTGACCAATGAAGTCAAAAAGGGCGGCAAATGGTATGGGGAGAAACACGGTTACTTAAGTATTCCTCTTTATGTGAGGGAGGGCAGTATTGTTGCGGTGGGCGCCCGAAGTGATTCCGCAGTGTATGATTACGCTCGGAACGTTACCTTTAGGGTATACGCCTTGAAGGAGGGAGAAACGGCGAAGACAAGGGTTTACAGTGAGGACAATATTGAGGAAGCTGCACTTAGCGTAAGCAGGGCAGGAGGAAATTATAAGGTTGTTTTTCATGGAGAAAAGCCCTGCAGGGTGGAGCTTGTAAATGCTGGAAAGCCTGAAAAGGTGAATGGAGCTGCTTTTGAAATGAGAGGAAACCATGCGGTATTAGTTATGGAACAAAGCTGTGAGGCGGAGATTTTATATGTAAGGGCTTAACCCGTAAGCAGCCATTCGTGAGTTGGNGNTTGAGTACTGATAAATATAAANCGATTAACGGTATTGAGGAGAGGCATATGAAAATATTAAAGGATGCAGTAAAAGAAAANTTGGGTTGTNTTATTGGAACGGAGTCCACTTCCTTTGAGATGAAGGATGAAAAGCTGTGGCATCTGATTCCCGTACATTTTCACACGGTTACGTTTGGAAATGAGTTAAAACCGGAGGCATTGTTTGGATTCAGCAGAAAGGAATGTCCGGGAATCGAGACGGCGGAGTTAAACGGAGAAATAATAGAGGTTCCTAAGCTGGATTTTTCTGTGCCGGAGCGTATGTTGGACAGGATTCTGGCATGGAACGAAGCACATCCTGAAGAGTGCATCAGCGTGAGAGGTCATGTTTTGGTGTGGCATTCCCAGACACCGGAGTGGTTTTTTCACGAGAATTATGAAAAGAGCAATCCCTACGTTGACAAGGAGTGTATGAATAAGCGTCTGGAATGGTATATCCGTTCTGTGCTGACTCGTTTTGTAGGAGAGGGCAGCAGATATAAGGATATGTTTTATGGCTGGGATGTGGTAAACGAGGCGGTCAGTGATGAAACCGGCACTTATAGGACGGACAGTGAGAAGAGCAGCGAGGACTTAAGAAATGATACTCATGGCAGCAATTCCAGCTGGTGGCATGTGTATGAAAGCAACGAATATATTGTGAATGCTTTTCTGTATGCCAACAAATATGCCCCCTCTTCACTGGAGCTGTACTATAACGATTACAACGAATGCCTTCCTGAAAAGACGAAGGGTATTGTGGAGTTATTGAAGGCGGTAAAGGCTTTAGAGGGAGCGCCGGGTGAGGGCACCAGAATCAGCGCTATGGGTATGCAGGGGCATTATCAAATGTATTCGCCCCGGCCGGAGGAAATNGCCGGAGCAATCCGTACCTATGCCGANGNGGTGGGGCATGTGCAGATTACCGAGCNGGANTTAAAGGCGAGCGAAGGATATGATGGTAGTCCGGAAGGNAAGAAGGTAGAATATGCNAAGCAGGCGGAGAGATATGCTNANATATATAAGGTTTTCAGGGAGGCAAATGCGGAAGGCAGGCATGTAGTCACCGGAATTATTTTCTGGGGTGTGGCAGACCATTACTCATGGCTTCAATTTTTCTCCAATGTAGGAGGAGGAAGCAGAGAGGTACATCCTCAGTGTCCGCTTTTGTTCGATGAAAATTATGAGCCAAAGCCGGCGTATTTTGNGTTCACGGGTTCCGATAATTGAANNTGTTGGGCNNTTTTCTGAGAACACCCGCTTATGGGANGGTAAAAAAATGTTGCCTGATGAGATAAATTTTGATATGATATAATAAGTGTAGGCAAAAAATTACATGATTACAGACCATTAAGTAAGAAGGAAAGGCGGGAGTATCATGAAGCTGGAACAATTACAAAATGATATGATTGCTGCAATGAAGGCACGGGAGAAGGCGAGAAAGGATGCCATCTCTTCCTTGGTGTCGGCAGTGAAAAAGGCTGCTATAGATGAAGGCTGCAGAGAGGATGTGCCGGAGGAACTGGTGGGCAGAGTGATTCTCAAGGAGCTAAAGACAGTGAAGGAACAGTTGGATACTTGTCCTGCCGACAGAGAGGATTTAATGTCAGAATATCAGATGCGCTATGATGTGATTGCGCAGTACGCTCCGCAGATGATGTCGGCGGAGGAAATCAAGGCATATATTACAGAACATTTCGCAGAGGTTGCGGCTACAAAGAACAAAGGTCAGATTATGAAGGCGGTAATGGGCGAACTTAAAGGGAAAGCCGATGGAAAGGTCATTAACGAGGTTGTAGCGGAGCTTTGTAAGTAATTGTTTAAGGGCTGCCTTGGCTGGGCGGCTCTTTTTATTTCGGCGGTCGATGAGCCGGCGGATGTGTCAGCGTTTTTCTCGAAATAGTTACATTCCGTGGATTGCTTTATACTGCCGCAGGCGGTATGACTGGAAGAATGGAAACTTTTGGCAGGAGAAGACGGTTACGAACAGATTTTACGGAAAGGGGAGAGAGTATTTGCAGGACTATGAACATAAGGCTCAGTATTATGAGACGGATCAGATGGGAATCATTCACCACTCTAACTATATCCGCTGGATGGAGGAGGCAAGGATGAATTATCTGAGCGGGATAGGCTTTCCCATGGAGAAAATCGAAGCCGAAGGAATTGCTTCACCGGTGGTAGACGTGAGCTGCCAATATAAAAAGAGCTGTCGACTGAACGAGATAATAAGAGTCCGAATTAGGATAAAGGAGTACAACAGTATCAAGCTGATTCTTGAATATGAAATGTATGAAAAAGAAAGCGGAGAGTTAAGGGCGGTGGGAGTTTCCACCCATTGCTTCACTGACAGAGAAGGGCATATTGTTTCGTTGAAAAAAAGATATTTACAGCTGGACAGCGCTTTTTACGAAAATTTAATTTGATTTTAATTGACAAACAGACAAAAAAAAGGCTACGCTAAATAAAGATAGTCTGCAGGTATGGAGAGGGTTACAAGTGATATAAGCGTTTACATGAGAATAGAGAAGGAGGATAATGGATGAAGAAAACAGGAATTGATTACGCAGGTTATGCAGAGTTATGCAGGGGGGCGGACAAGATTGCCCCACCGCTTTTTGATGAATACGGTGTGCAGAGAGGTTTAAGAGATAAAAACGGTAACGGTGTGGTTGCCGGGCTTACCAATATTTCAAGAATCGAATCTTTTAAGCTGGAAAACGGGCAGAAGGTACCTTGTGAAGGGAAGCTGTGGTATAGAGGGTATGATTGTATCGAATTGGTAAACGGTTTTAGAAGGAAGCGTTTCGGTTTTGAAGAAATTGCTTACCTGCTGTTGTTTGGGGAGCTGCCTACCAAGCAGCAGCTGACAGAATTCGGTGAAATTTTGGCGGTGCGCAGAACACTGCCCACTAATTTTACAAGAGACGTTATTATGAAAGCTCCAAGCAGCGATATCATGAATTCTTTGACGCGAAGCGTTCTGACGCTTGCATCCTATGACAGGAATTGCAGCGACACATCCATCGAAAATGTACTTTGTCAGTGCATAGGCTTAATCAGTGTATTTCCCATGTTGGCGGTTTATGGGTATCATGCTTACAATCATTACACCAACGACGAGAGTATGTATATTCATCGTCCGCAGAAAAAATTGTCCACTGCGGAGAATCTTTTAATGATGCTGCGTCCTGATATGAAATACACAGAATTGGAAGCAAGAGTGCTGGACATTGCGTTGGTATTACATATGGAGCATGGCGGCGGTAATAATTCTACATTTACTACCCGCGTGGTTACTTCCTCGGGCTCCGATACTTACTCGGTGGTTGCAGCGGCGCTTTCATCTCTGAAGGGTCCTAAGCATGGAGGCGCGAATATCAAGGTTGTGGAAATGATGCGTGATATAGAGAAAAATGTTTCCGACTGGGAAGACGAGGATGCTGTGAGGAATTATTTACAGCGTATTCTCAATAAAGAAGTATTTGATAAGAAGGGTCTCATTTATGGTATGGGACATGCGGTGTATTCTCTGTCAGACCCCAGAGCACAGGTGTTTAAGGGCTTTGTACAGCAGCTTGCTGCCGCTAAGGGGCGTGAGAAGGATTTTGCACTTTATTCCATGATAGAGCGTTTGGCGCCGGAGGTTATTTCCCAGAAGGCACATATCTATAAGGGAGTCAGCGCAAACGTGGATTTTTACAGTGGATTTGTTTACAGTATGCTGGAGATCCCGCCGCAAATCTATACTCCCATTTTTGCGAGTGGCAGAAGTGCGGGCTGGAGTGCACATCGTCTTGAGGAATTGATTAATATGGATAAAATTATCCGTCCTGCTTACAAGAGCGTGATGCAGGAGCGGGATTATGTTGATA
>WFLY01000033.1 GCA_009177215.1 Bacillota bacterium | reverse complement strand
CCTTAAGGGCGGCTTCCCTGTCCGAGCAGATAAAGTTTGCGCCGCTTGTATAACGGATACAGGAAGGCTCGCACATTTCCACACCGATATGGGTATTGTTTGCCGTTCCGCCTGCATGCCATCCCCGGTGATTCCACGGGAGAGTCTGGTATACTTTTCCCGTGCTGCCGTCTATAAAAGCATGGACACATGCACGGCTGCTGGACGGATTATTCCACTTCTTTACAAACGATTCCGCCGATTGTTGAGAACATCCGACACTGTGCAGCATTAACCCTTTGACCTGAATTTTTTTCCCTGCCTTCCAGCATGGGTTATTTGTCAAAAAGCTTTCTACTAATTCCATAGTCTTTTCCTCCTCCACCTTTGACTACTGTTACAAAATCCATTGTAAGGAGGTTTGGGCAAAGATTTAACTTACATATATGAAAAATGGTCTCCCGTTTTAACAAATGAAGCCTTTCTTAATATTTCTTACGCGTTTCTTACAATAATTCCCGTTTAATTGTAAAGAAATTAATCCTTTGTTAAACTGATAAATATAGCTGAGGTAGGAGGGATTCCGAATGAAAAAGAAAATTAAATTAGTAATTTTGCTCCTGCTTGTTCTGTTATGTGCAGCAGGATGCTCCAGAGACAAAGAAAATATGGCTGCAACAGGTGAGGGAACCGCTGACTCTGTTACAAACACCGAAATCTCTGAAAATCCTTATCGGGTCAGGCAGCTTATTCCCCTGACATTAAATGAGAAGGATATGGAAACTTCCAACAAACGTATATTTTCAGATTCCTATGGCGGTAAGCTCTATCTGCTTACCTGCTGCTATTCTGATGACTACACATTATCCTCCCTTACATTGTATACTTTTGATGTGGACAGTCTGGAGACGGAGAAAAAATCTTTTTCTCTGGAACTGTTAGAACAGGAAAACTTTTCCGTTTGTTCTATTTCCTCCATGCATGTGACCGGAGAAAATGAATTAACCCTTCTGTTATATGGCTTTTTCGAGGGGATGGATGCCTCTCCCGTTTTGTACCGAACCGATATTACGGGAAAACCTCTTAACGCCGAAAACCCTTTGTTCTATGAAACGGAACCCTTCACAAATCTTGTAACGGTGAGTAATAAGCTTTTTACCATTACGGATAAATTTTCTATCCTTACAGAATGGGAGACAACCACAAATACTACACAAATTTATCAATATGATACTAACACAGGCAAGAAGATTTCTTTGATTACCCTGCCAAATGAATTTATCGATTCTCTATGTTCCAACGACAAAGACACTCTATACTATATNGGCAACNGNGAACTAAAACGCTTGGACATGAAAACGCTGACCTGTGAAGTTCTCTGTAATATTAAGGATTGCGGAATCTCACCTCACAGCGCCCTACAGCTTTTGATAAATGACAAGGAAGAGCTTGCCATCTGCTCAATCGAAGGAGATAATCCAAGTATCTACCTTCTCACAAATGAAGAAGATGTCAGCGCCGACTCCATACCCTTGGTCTGTCTACAGACCACAGGCATGGAATATGTCTCCAGATTTGCCGCTTCCTGGTCTGTCACATCAGGCATCGGTCATATTAAAGTAGAAAAGACCGACGAAGAACAGAAGCAGGAGGCTCTCCGCAACCGGACCATGGCGGAAATTGTCTCCGGCAAAGGACCCGAACTCATGTGGGTATCCGAAGGAGATATGCGTATGCTTGCCGAAAAAGGCGCTTTGATGGATATATCAGAGCTTATTACTCAGGATGTAACGGAGCAGCTCCTTCCCGGAGTATTACATGCTGGCACCGTAGACGGCACTTTCGTTGGTATCACTCCCGAGGTGTTCTTCCGTACCTTGATGACTTCCGACTCTGTGTGGGATAAAGACACTTGGACTGTATCGGATATCATGGAGCTTGTGGAATCCAGAGATGATTGGGAATGGCCCTTTGTCTTTTCCATTCTCAAACCAAATTTCTACACCCTGTTTTATGGCTTTATTGCACACAATCTGGCAGCCTCTCCTTTTGTGGACATAGAACCTATTACGGAATCAGTTACTTTAATAATGATGAATTTATCAAAGCTTTAAATTTCTGTAAAAAATACGGAGAGGAGAATACCACTGCGGCTTGGATCGAACTGGAACAAATGTTAATGGATGGAACCTGCGCCGNACAGCAATGCTACTTTTATNACGGATTGGGGGATTTTTCNCTCAAAATGCGNGAGTTTGAANATTGCAAAATTGTAGGCTTTCCGAGAAATGACGGCAGCGGCAGTTACCTATGCAGTGAAGGCTATTTGGTGGTAAATGCAAACGCTGTACACATCGATGCCATTAAGGACTTCATAGCCAGCCTTTTAGATTACGACAACCAGTATACAGTAAACTTTACTCCTGTCAGAAAAGATGTGCTGCGNGACAGCGTGGTAATAATGCGNGACGGAACGCNTGCTATATTNAAATCAACCACCACCGAGGTNTATCGTGACTTAGAGACGAAACCAGACGGAACCTCCTACCTTGAAGAGTTTATGTCCTTTGTGGAAAGCTGCGAACCGCAGCCCTATTATCCGCAGGAAATTAACGATATTTTGGGAGAGGAATTGCCTTCCTATCTTAACGGTGATAAAACCGCACAGGAGACTGCCGATATCATCCACCGCAGAGTACAACTGTATTTTGTCGAGCATAAATAACGCCACAAGCTTGAACCGCGAGCCGAACCTGAAATTCAGCTCGCGGTTCCTACGCAGAAAGCGCTCCGGCATGAAAGAGCCAANANGAGAAAANTNAGANAAATTTTTTAGTTTTCCGCCCGCCCCATAATTAAGGGCATAAAAAACCGTTGATATCATATATGCAATCACCGTATTGTCGCACAAGGAAGAAATCCGTTATACTCAAAATAATCCTTTAGCATTGATACGATATCGCTTTCATCATCTACAATCAGTATTTTATCTCTCATATGCTCACCTCCGCAGCAAAAGCATACTAAATAATTTTCAACTTTTTATCTACTTTTTTGTTATACTAAAAAGCGCTTGCCGGAGAATTCCCCTAACAAGCGCAAAGTAGTCATTTCTTCTGATTTCAAATCCGTTGATTTTATAATGAGGCAACTGTTTATCACAGCCTATTCTCCCATCTTCGCCAGCTTCGCCGCCTGATCCGCCGCAATGCAGGCGTCCAGAATTTCCTGAATATCGCCGTTCATAACCTTATCAAGCTTATATATGGTAAGTCCGATACGGTGGTCGGTGACACGCCCCTGAGGAAAATTATATGTGCGGATTTTCTCGGAACGGTCGCCTGTACCAATCTGGCTTCTTCGCATCTCCGCCTCCGCATCATGCCTCTGCTGCTGCTCCATATCATACAGCTTAGCCTTCAGAAGAGCAAAAGCCTTTGCTTTATTCTGCAGCTGTGATTTTTCGGTCTGACTGTATACCACAATACCCGTGGGATAATGGGTCAAGCGCACTGCGGAGTCGGTGGTATTGACACACTGTCCGCCGTTTCCTGATGCACGCATAACGTCAATACGAATATCTTTTTCTTCAATTACGATATCAATATCCTCGTCAACCTCCGGCATTACCGCAACGCTGATGGTGGAGGTATGGATACGCCCACCGCTCTCCGTCGCGGGCACACGCTGCACACGATGAACGCCGCTTTCATACTTCATCTTGGAATAAGCGCCCTGCCCGGTAATCATAAACTGCACTTCCTTCATCCCGCCGATACCGATTTCATCCACGTTCATGGTCTCCACGCGCCAACGCTGCCCTTCCGCATAATGCACATACATACGATAGATTTCCGCCGCAAACAGCGCCGCTTCATCGCCGCCGGCGCCTGCACGGATTTCCACAATCACATTCTTCTCATCGTTAGGATCCTTGGGCAGCAAAAGAATCTTTAACTCCTGCTCCAACTCCTCCACACGCTTCTTGCTGTCATTTAAGGTCTCTTTGATCATCTCTCGCATTTCTTCATCGTTTTCTTCCTCCAGCATTACCAAGGAATCCTCAATGTCCTGCTTACACTTCTTGTACTCGTTATAGGCTTCTACAATAGGAGTTAAATCGCTCTGCTCCTTCATCAGCTTACGGAAACGCTCCTGATTGTTGGTCACTGTAGGCTCATGTAGCTCTCCCATAATTTCTTCATATCGAATCAATAAATCTTCTAACTTATCAAACATAATTACCTCTCAATTTCTATTTTGCATTCATACTCATTTTCTATGCCAAAACAACATACTCCGAAAACACACATCAGGGTGACTTTTTAAACTAACCCTCATTTTCTCGCTGCTTCTTATGACTCAGCTTTGCTGAGACAATAGCAATTACACAACCTTGTATCAAGCACCACACAGACATAAAGTGCTGCTCTATGCCGGAGCTTATTGGGGAGTTATCTACCGCCATCTATCCAAGTTCCGTAAACGACCCTGTTTAACCCCGCAAAATCCTTAACCACATTTATATCCTCATAGCCGGCATGTCTCATAAGCCCGCAGACATCCTTCGCCTGATCATAGCCGATTTCAAAATAGAGCCGTCCGCCCCGATTTAAGTATGCCTTGCCCTCCTCCACGATTCTACGATAGAAAAATAAACCGTCCTCACTTCCATCCAAAGCAAGCAAAGGCTCATACACCCCTACTTCAGGCATTAACGTTTTAATCTCGCTGCTCTTAATATAAGGGGGATTGGAGACAATAAAATCATACCTTTCCGTAATCCCTGCAAACAAATCACTTTCCGCAAAGGTAATATCCACATTTTCTCCGTATGTCTCTATGTCCACCGGCAGTATAGGCTTTCTCTCACAAAAAATCCGCTCTGCATTTTTCCTTGCCACTGCAAGCGCTTCCGTCGAAATATCCACGCCCACGCCCTTACAGCCATTGGAGTAGTACAACAGACTTATCAAAATACAGCCGGAACCGGTGCACATATCCAGCACACTCATACCGTCCTGCAGCTCCTTTAACACTTCCTCTACCAAGATTTCCGTATCCTGCCTTGGTATCAGTACATGCTCGTTCACTTCAAACTTAAGTCCCATAAATTCCTGTGAACCCGTAATCTGCTGCAGAGGAATCCTCAACGCTCTCTTTTCCAAAAAACTGCGGTATGCACCTTCCCTTTCCGGCGTCACCTGCTGCTGTCCACGTACCAGCAGGTCATTGCGATTAGTGCCGCACACATATTCTAAAAGCAATCGGGCATCCAGCGCCGCTTCCTCCACTCCGGCTTGCGCAAGCACACTGCATCCCTCTTGATACAAAGCCTGATACGTCATTCTTCCTCCAAAGTCTCATCGCCCTCGCGCATCCAGCTCTCATCCACCTCATAGCCGAAATTCTCATAAAGATAATTTTTCCAGTCAAATATGGCTTCAACAGAGGCAATTGCAACCTCCACCATACTCTCGTCCGGCTCCTTGGTAGTAAGCCTCTGAATCATCATACCCGGTGCGGACAGCAGTCTCACAAAAATATTATCACTTCGCCCTGCGAGACGAATAATCTCATAAGAGATACCGGCAACCACCGGCATAAGCAAAATACGCAATATCACCCTCTGGACAACATTATCCACTCGAATAAAGAAAAACAAAATAATGCTTACAAACAGTACAAAGAAAATAAAACTGGTTCCGCACCTTCTATGAAGTCTGGAGCTTCTCATCACATTGTGTACTGTAAGAGGTCTTCCCTTTTCGATACAATTGATACATTTATGCTCCGCACCATGATATCGATACAGCCGTTTGATGTCCTTCATGGCACTGATTCCCCACACATAGAGAAGAAATATTAAAATACGAATCGCGCCCTCAATAATCATCATCAAAGAACGTTTGCGCACAAAGCCTTCAAATTGTGACGAAATAAAATAGGGAAGCACAATAAATATACCCACTGCAAGTATCACGGAAACAATCGTCACCAAGGTAGTCAACACCTTTTCTCCGTTGCCCCCGCTTAATTTATTGATTGCCTTGTCAAATTTTGTTTCCTCCTCTTCTTCCTCATAGAAAGAAGCCGAATAATTCAACACCTTATTCCCCAGCATAAGAGAATCAACAAAATTAAAGATACCCCGTATAAAGGGCAGCTNTTTCAGCTTGTTCTNATGGAACACNCCCTGAAAATNCNCAATTTCTACTGCTATCNCACCGCTTGGCNTTCGCACTGCAANGGCNTATTNTTCCTGATTTTTCATCATNACGCCNTCCAATACCGCCTNTCNGCCGATACCAGANTAACGATTACANCTCTTTCNCGCCATACCATTTCCTCATTCCAAAACAATAACANCTTTANAACATANAAGGTTGAGATANAAATACCTCANCCTTTTTGATTNCCTTCTTATTTGACACCNTATTTCCTATTGAACTTATCAATACGTCCATCAGCTCTTGCAGTTTTCTGCTGACCTGTGTAGAATGAATGGCACTTAGAGCAAACTTCTACATGAATCTCAGGCTTAGTAGNGCNGGTTANAAATGNGTTACCACAGTTNCAGGTAACTNTTGCCTGGTAATATGCGGGATNGATTCCTTCTTTCATGACTTTCACCTCTCTATAAAAAATAAGTATTAGTTCTATGTTCTCATCCTCACTGCCTATGGAACCACAAACAGCGGTATTATTGTAACATAAGCAGACAAGGCTTGCAATACTTAATTTTAAAAAATTGTAAATTTAGATAAATTTATTCTTCTTTACCATTCCTACAAATTCTATATTGTTTCTGGTACGGGCAAACATATCCAAAATACGATCGGTTGCTTCATCGGACTTCATGCCGTTCAATGCCCTACGCATAATATTGATTGCTTCCAGTTCTTCACCCGATAGGAGCAAATCCTCTCTTCTGGTACCTGATTTCTGCAAATCAATAGCAGGAAAAATACGCTTCTCTGAAAGCTTGCGGTCCAATACCATCTCCATATTGCCGGTTCCCTTAAATTCCTCATATACAACATCATCCATCTTGCTTCCTGTATCAACCAATGCGGTGGCAAGAATGGTCAGGCTTCCGCCCTCACGCATATTACGAGCCGCACCGAAAAATCTCTTGGGCATATGTAATGCCGAAGGGTCAAGACCCCCGGAAAGAGTACGTCCGCTGGGGGGCACTACCTGATTATAAGCTCTTGTAAGACGGGTGATACTGTCAAGGAGAATTACCACATCCTTCTTATGCTCTACCAGACGCTTTGCACGCTCGATCACCATCTCCGAAACTCTCTTATGATGCTCGGGAAGCTCGTCAAAGGTAGAATATATAACCTCAACATTATTGCCCCTTATCGCCTCCTTGATATCCGTAACCTCCTCAGGACGCTCGTCTATGAGCAAAATCAGCATATGCATATCCGGATTGGTACGCAAAACAGACTTTGCCACCTCCTTAAGGAGAGTGGTCTTACCTGCCTTAGGCGGAGATACAATCATACCTCGCTGCCCTTTGCCTACGGGGCTTACCAAATCCATAACACGCATTGCCACACTGCACCCCGGTGTTTCCAGCCTAATACGCTCATTCGGGAAAATGGGGGTCATATCCTCAAACGCTACGCGCTTTGCCGATTCCTCAATGGTATAGCCGTTAATGCTTCTGATAAATAGCAGGGCACTGAACTTCTCCTGCTGAGTCTTAATACGCTTATTGCCCCGCAGGATATCTCCCGTTTTCAAACCAAAGCGGCGTATCTGGCTGGGCGCCACATACACGTCATTCTCACCCGGCAGATAATTCTCACAGCGGATAAATCCATATCCGTCAGGCATGACCTCCAGAATACCGCTTGCCTCTATACCGCTATCCAGCTCCTTAGGGTATTGGTTTTCGTCATAGACTTCATTCGGACGGTAGGCTTTTGTATAGCCTTCCGTTCTGGCAGATGCTTCTCCCTCGGCAGCTCCTTCGCTTTTTGCCGCGCTATCATTTCTTGCCGTGCCGTCGCTTTTCGCCTGACTTTCACTTNCGGAAGCNCNCTNNCTTCTATAANGGCTNTCATTTCTCACGGTGCTTTCGCTTNTGNAAGTCTCGCCTCTGTTGCTTCTGGCTGCGCCGCCCCCCTTAACCGGCTTGGAAGCTGTCTGCTGCTCTTCACGCTTTTCTCTTTCGTCCTCCGCCAGCATAGCCTCTACAAGCTCTGACTTTTTCATGGTGGACGTACCTTTAATTCCGCGCACCTTTGCCAGCTCCTTTAGCTGCACCAATGCCAATGATTCATATTTCTCTCTCATATACTCCTCCTGATTTTAAAAACAGTTTCGGCTGCTTTATTCATAATTTATGCTCTAAAATGGGGGTCTTTAAAGACTTGTCATGGATATGCTATTCTGCCAAACGACATTAACATCATGATTCATTAGTCATACTTATTTTCACATTATAATACATTTTTTTAAAAATAGGAAGTCCTAGATTAAAAATCGCCTGACAGCAGTAACAGTTGGCAACAGTTCGGTTTGTGTCCGCGCATTGCCTCATCAAACCGCGCCATTAAAAGCAACGTAGAAATAGGGATTAAAATGAAAAAAGCCTTGCGAAGCAAAACAAACTATTATATGATACATATGCAAGATTTTAAGACAATCCTTCGAGACTGTCAACCGCAAGAAACAACTTTAAACGAAATAGAAAATATATAGTGAAAAGAGGTAGCCTATGACAACAAATGAAAAAGCACTGTCAATGCATGAAAAATGGAACGGTAAACTGGAAATCGTTTCCAAATCTCCGGTCAAATCCCGTGAAGATTTATCCATAGCCTACACTCCCGGCGTAGCAGAACCCTGCAAGGTGATTGCCGCAGATAAGGAGGCGGCATATAAATATACCATGAAAGCCAACACTGTTGCCGTTGTCTCCGACGGAAGCGCAGTTTTAGGTCTTGGAAATATCGGTCCTTATGCGGCAATGCCCGTTATGGAGGGAAAGGCTGTACTGTTCAAGGAATTCGGCGGCGTCAATGCAGTGCCTATCTGCCTTGACACACAGGATACCGAGGAGATTATCAAGGCTGTCACCTACTTGGCTCCGGGCTTTGGCGGTATCAATCTGGAGGATATCAGTGCTCCCCGCTGCTTCGAGATTGAGGAGCGTCTGAAAGCGACTCTGAATATCCCTGTATTCCATGACGACCAACATGGTACGGCTATTGTGGTTCTCGCCGGAATTATTAATGCACTGAAGGTTGTCGGTAAGAAAAAGGAAAACTGCCGCGTGGTGGTAAACGGTGCCGGCAGCGCCGGTGTGGCGATCACCAAGCTCTTACTGACCTACGGCTTCCCCAACATTATCATGTGCGATAAAATAGGTATTGTATCTAAAAAAACCGAGGGTCTCAACTGGATGCAGCAGAAAATGACGGANGTGACCAATTTAAACGACGANACCGGTTCNCTTGCCGATGCNTTAAGAGGCGCAGATATTTTCGTNGGCGTATCCGCTCCCAATATTGTGACTCCCGAGATGGTAGCTTCCATGAACCATGACTCCATCCTATTTGCCATGGCAAATCCCGTACCCGAGATTATGCCCGATGTGGCAAAAGCAGCCGGCGCACGGGTTGTAGGCACAGGCCGCAGCGATTTCCCCAATCAGGTCAACAATGTAGTTGCTTTCCCCGGCATTTTCAAGGGTGCTTTGGAGGGACGTGCCACACAGATCACAGAGGAAATGAAGCTTGCAGCCGCGGAGGCTATCGCCGGTCTCGTACCCGAATCGGAGCTGAACGAGGACAATATTATGCCGGAAGCATTTAATCCCAAGGTTGCCGAGCTTGTCGCCGATGCCGTCAAGTCTCACATCCTCAAGTAAAAGCATGTTACCTGAAATCTGGCACGGTAAGCCTTACTATTCTTTGGACGCTTACTGTAAAAATACATTTCATGAAAAGTGCTACAAGATAGCCCTGAATGCCCACATGACCTGCCCCAACCGAGACGGGCGTCTGGACTCTCGGGGCTGTATCTTCTGTAGCGCCGGCGGCAGCGGGGATTTTGCCGTATCGAATCAGGACTTGGTCTGCGTNCATAATTCNGACCTGCTTGANATAGAAGNTCAGTTAAAAGAAGGACTTGCACTNTTNGGAGATAAAAAGGTGGGAAACAGATTTATTGCTTATTTTCAGGCATACACCAATACTTATGCACCCGTTTCTTATCTGCGGCAGATTTACACACAAGCTCTGTCCTCCGCAAGAGTATGCNGCATTTCCGTTNCCANANNANCGGATTGTCTCCCTACGGAGGTTCTCACNCTTTTTGCCGCGCTAAAAAGGNAATTTCCCGAAAAATTCATCTGGGTGGAGCTGGGGCTACAGACTATTCACGAACAAACCGCCGCCTATATCCGCAGAGGTTATCCCCTATCCACCTTTGAATCGGCACTTGCGGATTTACATGCTCTGGATATTCCGGTAATCGTCCACGTAATATTGGGGCTTCCCCATGAGACAGCAGAAATGCAGCTTGGTACCGTCGATTATCTGAACAGGCAGAGAATCTTCGGCATTAAGCTGCAGCTTTTACACATTTTGGAGTACACTGACCTTGCCGCCGAATACCGTTCCGGTAAGGTGGACGTACTGGAAAAAGAAGCCTATCTCCAACTGCTGATACAATGTCTGGAAAGGCTGTCTCCTTACATCGTAGTCCACAGGGTAACGGGCGACGGGCCAAAGGAAAGCCTGCTTGCCCCTCACTGGAGCCGCAGCAAACGTGACGTACTAAATTCCCTGCATAAGCTTATGAGGGAACAGAATTCCTTTCAGGGAAAGCAGTTTACTATTTAATTGAAATGCCGGAAATATGGCATAATGGGAGGAAACATGTTACAAGACCCCTTAACTCTATACAAATTAATTGTTTTATACATGCTGAACAAAGTGACCTTTCCCCTGACTAATGCTCAAATCAGCGACTTTATTCTGGAAAAGGAATATACCGGCTTTTTGACTCTCCAGCAGGTAATCAGTGAGCTGACGGACGCAGGTATGATTTCCGCCCAGTCCATACGCAACCGCACTCACCTTGCCATTACAAAGGAAGGGAGCGAAACTCTGCACTATTTTGAAAACCGGGTCAGTGCCGCCATTAAAAAAGACATTGACAGCTATCTTAGAGAAAATGAATTTACCTTGCGCAATGAGGCATCGGTACTGGGCAATTATTATAAATCTACCTCAGGCGAATACGAGGCACATTTAATCGCCAAGGACAGAGATATCAACTTATTGGATATTACCATTTCCGTTCCTACCGAGGAGGTTGCCTCCGCCATATGCGACAATTGGCAGAAAAAAAATCAGCAAATTTATAAATATTTGATTCAAGAGCTTTTTTAACGGTTCCGTTTCTTCTCGTTCTGCCGGCGGCGGACCACACAATTGTACCGTCCACCCAGACACGTTCCGCTTTAATGTTTGGCAGCCTGTCCTGCTCTACTGTGAGGGGATTTTGGTCAAGAGCCANAANATCCGCNTTTTTTCCCGNTTCTANGCNCCCCAGAATNTCCTCTACCTTATNCTGNNTGNCGGNATAAANGGTGANGCCTTNTAAAGCTTCCTCCACCGAGATTTTCTGCTCCTCCCCCAGTACCCGCCCCTTCTTTGTCTTTCTGGTCACGGCACTCCACACTGCCTCCAAGGGCTTTGTCTGTGTCACAGGCGAATCGTTATGCAAGCTAAAGCACAACCCTTTCCCTACGGCGCTTCCTATCGGATCCAGCCTTTCCGCCCTTTCCTGCCCGAGAAAGGTTTCATAATGCCGGTCTCCCCACACATATAGATGTGACGGGAAAAAAGAGGGGTACAGATTCAGCCCTTGGAACTTATCCAGCTGATCCTCACGCGCTGTCTGGCAATGAATGATAATGTTTCTTTTATAACGGTTTTTTTCTAAATTTTCACAACCTTCAAGCGCTTCAATAATTTTATCCAACGCCGCATCTCCGTTGCTGTGAATAGCAAACGAACGACCAGAGTCTAAAATAGTCTCAAGCTTCCCCCGAAGCGCTTCCACACTCATATAAGTATTCCCGCTGTAACCCTTATCTTCCTCATGGCCGGGCGCTATTGTGGCATATGGTTTAGAAAGGGCTGCCGTATAGCACTGAATGCTTCCGTCCATCAAAAGCTTCACCGGACCGTTGATAATGTGTTTTCCCCGAATCCGCTCAGGAACCTCCTCTTGCTCCGTCAATGCAGGGCAGACAATATATCTTGCCCGAAAGTTTCCCTTTCGCATAGCCCTGCGGATTAACCCTGCCATGTCGTTTCCGCCTGCACCCTCACAGATAGTGGTGACACCCTGCTTTAAATATTCTTCACAGATACCGCCCAGCTTCTTCGGCAATTCCGCAAGCATACCGTCACTGTATATCAGCTCCATAAGAGGCTTGATTGCCGCCACTTCCTCAAATATACCGATTGCCATACCGTTCCTGCGGCGAACCACGCCTCCCTCCGGAGCAAAATCCTCTCTGTCAACACCTGCCAGCTGCATAGCCTTGGTATTCGCCATTACCACATGAAAGGACGCGTGAATCACAAGCACCGGACGCTCCTTAGAAATCTTGTCCAAATCAGTTGCTTCCGGCATTCTTTCATCCGAACAAAGGGTATCATCATAGCCAAAACCTACAACAATACCCTTTCCCTTCCTCATCTGTAAAGAACTTTTCATAACAGTAATCAACTGCTCTATACTTTTAATTTTCCCAATTGGCGCACAACGCACATCCACAAAATAGAGCTTGGACAATGCCGTAGACATAAAATGCCCATGTGCATCCAAAAAACCCGGCATTAGCGTTCTGCCTTTTAAATCTACTATTTTTACCTTTTTGCCTGCCTTGGCAAACACCTCTTCCTTGGTTCCCACCGCAGCAATATTCCCGTCCTCCACCAAAACGGCATCCGGATTCAGATATTGCCGGCTCATCGTTAGTATCGTACCATTTAAGAAANTTTTCTGCATATGGCNTATACTTCCTTTCTGAAAACCTGTATCACTTTTATTTTGACACCNAATGAACNGCTTATAAATAACTAGTCTGCAANGGCAAGATGGAGGAAGGATTNGCTGAGNACCGGCGACTGACGACAACGCAGCATTTGCGGACTCAGACTAAACTCCTGCTTCTCCCGCCTGCGCTCTCGCTTCCTCCTTAATGCGTTTCATGTGCTCCTTGATTTTCACCTCATATCCGTTTCCTGTGGGGCGGTAAAACTCCCTGCCGCTTAGCTCATAAGGAAGATACTGCTGCTCCACGTAATGATTTGGATAATCATGCGCATACTTATAACCTGTTCCGCGCCCCAACTTTGCCGCTCCTTTGTAATGGGCATCCTGTAAATGTGTAGGTATGGGCAGATTGCCCGACCTATAAACCTCCTCAACCGCTTCAAAAACCGCATTGCAGCAGGCATTGCTCTTGGGGGCGCATGCCACATATGCCGCTGCCTGCGAAAGAATAATCTGTGCCTCCGGCATACCCACCCTCTCCACAGCAAGGGAAGCGTTCACTGCNACCATAAGNGCATTGGGGTCTGCATTTCCCACATCCTCCGNGGCGCNGANNATANTTCTTNTNGCAATAAAAGTAACACTCTCTCCCGCATACAGCATACGCGCCAGATAATACACTGCCGCATCGGGATCCGACCCTCTCATGCTCTTGATAAATGCGGAAATGGTGTCATAGTGATTATCCCCGTTCTTATCATACCTCACGGCACGCTTTTGTATACATTCCTGTGCCACCTTAAGCGTAATATGTATCCTGCCGTCCTCACTGCGCTGCGTAGTCATAATTCCCAATTCGATAGCATTCAATGCATGTCTGGCATCTCCGCCGGAAACATCAGCCAGAAACTCAAGCGCCTCCTCCTCAATCACCGCATTGTAGGCACCCATACCACGCTCCGCATCATAGGCTGCCTTTTTCAGAAGCTCACAAATAGCCTCCTTAGGGATAGGCTTAAGCTCAAAGATAATAGAGCGGGAAATAAGTGCACCGTTTACCTCAAAATAAGGATTCTCCGTAGTTGCACCGATTAAAATAACCGTACCGTCCTCCACAAAGGGAAGAAGATAATCCTGCTGACCCTTGTTAAAACGATGAATCTCATCAATGAACAAGATAGTGCGCTTTCCATACATTCCCTGAAGCCCTTTTGCCTTTGCAACTACCTCCTCCATGTCCTTTTTTCCTGCCGCTGTGGCGTTTATCTGCGTAAATTCCGCACTTGTAGTATTGGCAATCACTTTCGCCAGCGTAGTCTTTCCTGTACCGGGAGGGCCGTAAAAAATAACCGAGCTGATTTTATCCGCCTTGATTGCACGATAAAGAAGCTTATCCCTGCCGATAATATGCTCCTGCCCCACAACCTCCTCAAGAGTCCGAGGGCGCATTCTTGCCGCCAGCGGCGACTCCTTCTCCATATTGGTACTGCGCATATAATCAAATAAATCCATAGAAATGACCTCTGTATTCTCTTAATTTCTGATTTTCAGTTTATCACAAGCCCACTCGTTACGCAAACTGTAAAATATGTTTCCTGTAAGTTTTCATCCAAATATAAAAGTACAAACACACAAATAGCTGATATGAATTAATTGAATTACCGATTTTAATATGTTATAGTATTAATAAATAATTTACAGTCACAGCATATATATAATCATTTAAAGAAAGGGTATCACCATGGATTACAATAACTATACCACTAATAATAACGACAATTACTACATAGACAACACTCAGACTGTCTATAATAATACTCCTAACCAATTTTATACCCAGCCCCCGCAGCCTCCCAAATTGGCTACGGCGATTGCCGCACTGGTAATCGGAATTTTATCCATGACTCTGTGTTGCGCAGGCGGTACATTTCTCGGTATTATAGGTATCATTTTGGGAATTATCTCCCTTACCAAAAATTATGACGGCAAGGGCATGGCAATCGCCGGAATCATCACTTCGGTGCTCGGCGTTTTGATCGGGATTTTTATGTTATTTTATTTAGCTATTTTCGTATATGCTTTCAATGAAGGTATGTCGGAGTATGAAGATTATCTATATGAATATGAAGATTACATGTATGACTATAAAGATTACATATCCGAACCCTATATAGACTCACTGATAGAAGATGACGAATTCGATTGGGGCATTCTTTACCAAACAAACGCTTTTTCCGGTCATACCTTTCAGGCAAGTGACGGATCAGTAATCTATTTCAAAGAGGACGGCACTTATTTTTGGTATCAGTCCGATGATAATCACGATGACAATTACTACTCCGGCAGCTATAGCGAGTATTATAAACACAGTGCGCGCGATTACATCGTAAACGACCTGTGGGAATATGCTGTCACTCAGGAGGAATTGGACGACTATTTTGAGCGCAACGAAGGCGATACATTTTATAACGAGGAAAATTTCTGCTGTTTAGTATTACATAACTATGTCCTTATAGTGAACGGTGAGAGCCTGCTGGATTATCCGTATGACTCTAACTATATAGGTTTTTATTCCAATGGTATTTTTGATGCTGCAAATATGGATAGTGGGGATTATACCCTGTTTACAATATGCGAATAAACCGCATTAATTCCCGAAAGACCATATATGCTTAATTTGTTTTTGTATTTGTTTAAACGACCAGCTTAGTCTGCTTCTTGCTACACAATTTGAATCATTTACTTTAAAGCCGTTTTCATCACATCCGTAAATAACGATAAAATGTCCGCCTGCAGTAAAATCTCCCGCCCCCATAGAGCAAATAAGAATGTTACCTTTATTTAACTCTGACTTCATTGACCATTCACTGATTTCCGGCTGGCTTACCTCCACTCCATATAAGGATGGAAAATCCTCCATCAGTGCCCACAAGGTACCGGTTCCTGCCAAATAATACCCATTATCCATACTGTATGCCGCTATCATATCCGGCGTAAGTGTCTCGTTCTTTGTCAAATAATAAAGCACCATTGAAAGACAGGTAGGACCGCAGCCAGATAATCCGATATTACTGTCGTCATCGCCGTATCGGNCATATCCCCATCTGGGNTCCCACTGTAGGAACAAGGGATATTCCTNCTGTTTCTCCAAGTCCGTCAAGCCTCCCGTAANCTCANCCTTTTTCNTTGGATAATTCTCTACAAANTNTGCCATTTCANGATTATTAGCCAACGCCTCCAACATTTTTTCCGGATAAACTTCTCTGTCCTCAAGAATCTGTGCAATAACGTCATTTTCCTGCCCCAGTTCACTCAATTTTGCCAAAACCTCATAATAACTGCGCTGGATGGGTTTGTCCACCTTAGGCAGTTCACACATGCTTACATAATCCAAGGTTCCCACAACCGCCGTGTCATTCGATGTAGGCAAATATTTTTGTGTTCCCTCTTGCTCTACATCTTGTATCTCGTTTTCATTTTGCTGTTATATATCTTTTTCCTTTGCATTTTGTATGGAATCCAACTGCTTTAACGTAATATTGGCATTTTTTATCTGACTCTCTATCCTAAGCAATAAACAAATATTGGCAGATAAAAGAATTAGGGGAATTACCATAAATACCCTTATCTTCTTTTCTGCCATTCTCCTTCGGTTCTGTCTGTAATTCATCATATTTTTTACCTATTCCTTAGCATTATCTATATATTATAGCATGATTCATCTCAGCCGGACAATGTATCTTNACCATAATANATTTTTCATAATATTAGGACTTTGTCACAAACTTTTAATATAAGTGTATCTTAATTGTAAAAAATATTTAAAGTTTCTTTGACTTTGCTAATTTCAATCAATCAAACAATATCTCCTCCACAGTTACAAATGTATACCCTTGTTCTGTCAGCTCATCCACCACCTTGAGAGCCGCTGTGATCGTAGTTTCATAATAGTCGTGCATCAGTATTATATCATTTTCTTTCACCTTATCCACAATTTTTTGGGTTATACAGGACACATTGCTGGAACACCAGTCTAACGGATCAACGGTCCATAGAACCGGAAACATATTAAGCTCCGTCTCAAAGCTTTTATCCCAAGAACCATAGGGCGGACGGACAAATACTACTTCTTCATCTATAATATCACCGATAATTTTATTCGTTTTAACCAACTCCTCCTTAAAGGTATCTCTATTGGACTTTTTTAATTGNATGTGACTGTAGGTATGATTGCCAATTAAATGNCCTTCTTCATNCATTCGCTTTATANTATCANGATGTAGCTNCGCATGTTCCCCTGTAACAAAAAAGGTAACGTGTATTCCCCGCTCCTTCAAGCCATCCAACAGCTGCTCCGTGTAGTAGGGATGTGGACCATCATCAAATGTCAGTGCAAGTTTTTTTAATTCATCGCTTTCCAACTGATACTGCCTGTTTTCTTTACCAGCCCATACATCANCCGCTTTTCCTNCCNCCGCNTTTTTGGCTCNAAANGCACAAAAGAGCAGCAGACCCGCCATAATATCCAAAAGCAATATTGTTGTCCACCATTTCTTCATAGTATTAATTCACATTTCACTATTCTTTTTCACTTATAAATATATGCTAAGACAGACTTATTTATTTGCCATATCAGCAAAAAAACAAGCCTGTCCTTTAATCTAAAATAACGCCCTTTTCATTTAATTATTTATACTCAGCCCATTATATGAATTATGTATTTCTTAACCGAATTTATACTACATCACAGATATCATACAAAATTTTTAATATATCTTGAATTTTACTCACTTGATTAGGCTTTAACATTTCTAATACACAAACGATTTTATCTGCACACTTATGTTTCTTCTCCTCACCAAACATAATATAGTCACAGCTCACAGATAACGCTTGCGCTATCTTACATAAAGTCTCCGCCGAAAAACCTTTTTTCCCTACCTCAATTTCATATAAAAATTTTNCTGAAATATTCCNCTTTTNCTGCTAAGGCTTCTCTCGTGTAATTTTGAACCTCTCGCAATTCTCTAATTCTTTCTCCTACTTGTACATTTGTCATTTTCTGCCTTCCCCCTTGTCGAAATTTTACACCTTTTGTCGAACACCCATAAACCTGCTAAAGTTCATACTATACTACCTTATATTCCCATTCCAGATATGACATATTATGATACTATTTAATTTACTTTTACTAAATTTTGCTTCTTCCTTAAAATATTTATTGTTCATTATGTACAACTTTAAATTTCTTATATCTAAGTATACCTCAATTTGCGATTTATCTCAAGTATGAATATATTANATTGNTTTATCCCTTTTTAACCAATATTAATCCTCCAATANAGTCAATAANATAACACNANNNCACNNCNATGATAATANTGACCTAACAAANNNTNNCGCAANACCATAGNTNCAAGCTCNNCNGGNNTTNCGGCAGCTGCCACTACATATCTCTCACATTCCTCCTAATATCTATTCACTTTTCCACTTCTTATTTACCTTTCTGACTGCCAAAATCGACAGCGCTGCCACTCCGGTCAGGAAAAGGTACACCATCACATAGGCAGTGGTTATGGAAATTCTGCTACCCATATTGGGCGTTGTCANACCATTTATNAAAGNCGATACAAAATCTGCCACACAATNACATGCANGAAA
>WFLY01000292.1 GCA_009177215.1 Bacillota bacterium | reverse complement strand
TGCCACCTGTATGTGGAATTATTGGATTACAGAGCAGAGGAAAAAGAGAGAGAATTGTAATCTTTTAGATTGTAAAAACAGCGCAAGGGCAGTTATGAATGTAACAGTTTGTAACTGCTCTTTTTTTCGTAGAAATGGGAGAAGAATGCTTATGGTTGATAAATGGAGCGGGTTGGCAGAACTGCTCGCAAATCTGATTGAAAAGTATGCATCAGATTTAGATATTGATAATATGTCGAATACAGAAACAACGAACAGTGTGGAAAGTTAAGATAATGAAATAAAAAGATAGAGAAAGAATAAAAGTTTTCCCTTGTGGATCGCATTATTCTACGATACAATATACGTGATAAAAGTGTCCAAACCAAAATTGGAGCTTAAGATATAGGAAAAGGAGTACATATGGATAATAGAAAGCACATGGGAAAAGATAAAGAGGGAGTGATTTTTCCAGTTGCTCCAAATCTTTCCGAAATGGGTGACAGTTATTTGGAATTTATAGAAGAAATTATAAAGGAAATTCAAAAACAACGGATTTCTGTTGTAATGAATGCCAATGTAAGTATGATTTGCCTTTACTGGAACATCGGTAGGTCTATTTTGGCGAAGCAGGAAGAAGAAGGCTGGGGTGCAAAGGTTATTGATCGTATGTCAAAAGACTTGAAAGATGCATTTCCAGAAATGTCCGGTTTTTCTCCTAGAAATATTAAATATATGCGTAAGTTTGCTCAATGTTGGTCTAATTATGAAATTGTGCAACGGGTCGTTGCACAAATACCGTGGCGAACAAATATTGCGTTGATGGATAAATTAAAAACACTGGAAGAACGCATGTGGTATGCAGAAAAAACGATAGAAAATGGTTGGAGTAAAACAATACTTGAGTTACAGATACAGAGCGGACTGATGGAGCGCACTGGGAAAACAGTTAATAATTTTCCTGCTGCATTGCCACCGCTCGATTCCGATATGGCAAATCAGATTTTCAAAGACCCNTATTTGTTTGACTTTCTGGGAACTGATATGCCAAGACGTGAAGTGGAAATAGAACGTAAACTGACAGAGCATATCCAAAGTTTTTTGCTGGAATTAGGACAGGGATTTGCATTTGTTGGCAGGCAGGTTCATTTAGAGGTTGGCGGACAGGATTTTTATGTTGATCTCTTATTTTATCATTTAAAATTGCGCTGTTATGTTGTAATAGAATTGAAAGCCTGTGATTTTGAACCGGGATTTATCAGTCAGTTAAATATGTATCAGAATGTTGTGAATGATATTTTGCGGCACCCGGATGATAAGCCGACAATAGGGCTTTTGCTTGTTAAGGGTAAAAATAAAACAGTAGTGGAATACTCTCTGTCCGGTTATCAGAATCCGATTGGCGTTGCAGAATGGCAAAACCAAATTACACAATCTTTACCTGAGGAGCTGCAGAGCAGTTTGCCATCTATTGAAGAAATAGAAAAAGAATTAGAATGATTAAGATAAATAGTAGAAAAAGTGCAACGGGCGTTGCACAAATGGAGAAATGATATGCACAGAGGGAAAATAAAGGTTTATACTTATACAAGAGTATCCACAGCCATGCAGATAGACGGTTATTCCTTAGAAGCGCAGAAAAACAGAATGAAAGCATTTGCTGACTATAATGATTATGAAATTGTCGGTACATACGAAGACGCCGGAAAATCCGGCAAGTCCATTGAAGGACGAATGGAATTCAACCGCATGATGGAAGATATAAAGTCAGGAAAAGACGGTGTTTCCTTTGTCCTTGTTTTTAAGCTGTTCCGTTTTGGAAGGAATGCAGCAGATGTATTGTCCACGTTACAAGTAATGCAGGATTTTGGTGTTAATCTGATTTGTGTGGAGGATGGCATTGATTCTTCCAAAGACGCTGGGAAGTTGATGATTTCCGTCTTGTCGGCAGTTGCCGAGATTGAGAGGGAAAATATCCGTGTCCAAACAATGGAAGGACGTATTCAGAAAGCGCGTGAAGGAAAGTGGAATGGTGGATTTGCACCGTATGGTTATCAGCTGATAGACGGGAAATTGCAAATTAACGAGGGAGAAGCGGAAGCTATCAGGGTAATCTTTGACCAGTATGTACATACGGATATTGGTGCTAACGGGATAGCGAAATATCTTGAAAATCATGGTATTCGCAAAGTTCAACGACAGAATGGGAAAAATCCGCTTTTTGATGCGCATTTGATTCGACTTATTTTAAAAAATCCGGTGTATTGTGGAAAAATCGCTTATGGACGCAGAAAGACGGAAAAAGTTCATGGAACCCGAAATGAATATCATCTTGTGGAACAAGAAAACTATATTCTGGTAGATGGACTTCACGAAGCAATCATTGAGGAAGATGTTTGGCAGTTGGCTCAGGTAAAACTGCTTGCTCAGGCGGAGAAATATGAACATGTAAACACGGCTAAGGATGCAAAGACACATTTGCTTTCTGGCATTGTAAAATGTCCGGTTTGTGGTGCTGGTATGTATGGTAATAAAAGTATCAAACGCAGGAAAGACGGAACAAAGTATAAAGATTTCTATTACTATGGTTGCAAACACCGCACCATGGTCCGTGGACATAAATGTGATTATAAAAAGCAGATACGGGAAGAACTATTGGACGATGCTGTAGCAGAGATCATAGTGAAACTGGTGAGCAATCCCAAGTTTGCTGCTATGATGCAGGAAAAAATCAACAGAAAGATTGATACCACTGACATAGACGGAGAACTTGCTAATTATGAGAAACAACTGCGCCAGTTTTATTCTATCAAGTCTAAGCTTGCAGAAGAAATAGATTCCCTTGATCCGGACGACAGACATTATATCAAACGAAAAGCTGACCTTGATGACAGGCTCTATCGAATGTATGATAAGATAGAGAATGTGGAAACACGGCTTATTGAAACAAAGGCAAAGAAACAGGCAATTGAAGCAGAGAAGCTTACAGGAGATAATATCTATAAAGTGTTGATTTATTTTGAAAAGTTGTATGCTGTGATGAATGAAGTAGAACGGCGGCAGCTTATGGAAGCACTGATTTCTGAAATACAGATTTATGAGGACAGACAATCGAATGGACAGTGGATGAAGTCCATTAATTTCAAACTTCCGATTATTGAGGAAGTTATGGAATTGAGTTTGGACGATGATAAACATGTAAAGACTGTGGTGTTGATACAAAGGAAAGATACCTAGAAATCCNTGAATTTACGCACTTTGTGANGTTTTTCAGTTTCNATAAAATNGGTGAAAATCANAAGGAAAAGNTACTTGTGAATAAAGTAACCGTAGTTGTGGCATTAGACCTCGACACGAGGAACACAAAAAATCNTGATAATGAAAGTGAATAGTGGACTATCAGATATATTGATAGATTATAGGGATACTTTGAGAGTGTTCTTATTTTTGTTTGCGCGCCATGGGCGCGCTCTAACGGGTGAAAATCCCGAATACGCCTTATGCCGGGGAACATTGAGTTATCCAGTCTGGAGGTTTCCCTCGTAAATGTTATGCGCCGGGATATACCGGGATGTTATGTGAAGATCGGCACCGGCGTAGGGCACCCGATTCATCATCCAGCCTTTTGTGTTGATGAGAGTGTGATTTTGCCGGCGGCGAAGTATTTGGTGGAGGTGTTGAGGGTTGGATTGGGAGAGTGAAGAAACGAGAGGTTGGGGGATTAGAGGTTGAGAGGGCATATTGTATAAAAAATTCTCCAGTGCCGGGCTCCGACGAATGGAGAATCTTTTATGCAATATGTCTTGGCATGGTGTCGAAAGTCCCCGGATATACTTGAATCAAAATGGGGAGTGTTTATAATTAAATAATGAGTCAGAATTTTAATATGTTACGGTTAGCTTTTCACCTATGACATCCACCCATGTTGCCGGGCTGGCGCCGCGGGAGGCTAGATAGTAGTAGGCGGCAGGGGTTCCCATGCCGTGGCAGGCATCGTGCCATATGTTGCGGGCGAGGACGAGGACGTCGCCTTTTCTTAGGATTACGGCGCGCACATCTTCTGCCTGGGGCGGTGTTTCGCCGTGGGATTTGGCGAAACATACGATGATGGGGTCTGCTGTGCAGAAGAGTGCTTCCATTGTGTGGTCGTGTTTTTCCATTGATTTTAAAACGTAAGGGGCGCTCTGAGCGATCGTGTATCCCAGATGGCCCGGAGTGTCGATCAGGGGGAAACAGGTCATGTGATCTTCGTATACATCTGTTTTGCTGTGCAGGATATTATGTTGGTCTTCTAACATGTTATAGTAGATTCCATATTCCGTAAAATCAAATTCTTTTATTTCTACAGCGTGGATCTTCATATGTTCTCCTTTCTTAATTCACCAAGGTTGGTCAGACACATAACAAGTACGGTAATGATATATGGAGCCGTCAGTACCAGTTGGGAGGGGATGCTGAATCCCTGAAGCCCGACGGAAAGTGCATCAGCAAAGGTAAAGATCAGGCATGCGAAAAATGACTTTAGCGGATCACCTTTGCCGATTCTTGCTGCGGATACGGCGAGGAAGCCTTTGCCAGCGGACATGTTTTCCGTAAACATGGAAATGCCGCACAGAGGCAGACATGTTCCGGCAGCGCCTGCTAATACGCCTGTTACGATCAGGGAAGCCCATTTATATTTCATGACGGAAACGCCGGCAGACTGCATAGCTTCCTCGTTACTACCGACGCCGCGGATTCGGAGTCCGAAAGGGGTCTTGTACATGACGATCTGCGCCATAATCACCACCAGAAAGGATAAGTACACAAGGGTATTCTGGTTGTTTAAAATTTTGCCGATGAATGGAATCCCGTCTAAGAAGGGAAGGTGGATCGTGCCGAAACTTTTGATTCTGGAATCCATGACAGAGCCACGGGTATGGAAGATATTGTACATCAACAGTGTGGTAAATCCCCATGCGCTCAGGTTCATGGCAATGCCGATCACGATAGGGTCCGATTTAAAATGCAGGACAAATATACCGAAAACGGCGGACATGACAACGCCGGATACGATTCCGAATAACAATCCCATTAAGGCATTTTCAAATAAGTAACTTCCCCATGTAGCAAAAAAGGCACTTGTGAGCACGTAGCTTTCCAGACCGATATTAAAAATCTTAGCTTTGTGTCCGTAAGCGCTTCCCACAGCCGCCAGAGAGATCGGTGCGGACAGACGGATCATTGCTGATAGTGTGGAAATGCTGAATAATAATTGAAACATACTGCACTACACCTCCTCTTTTTGTACGCGAAGTCTGCGGATCTGATTTTTTTCCTTAAGCTGCTTAAATAGTGCTTCGTAGTCTATGGCGACAAGTAGCACAAACACAGATTGAAGCACCATGACTACAAGACGGTTGGTAGAGGTCGTCCTTTCCATCTGGAAGGAGCCTGCCTTGAGCATTCCCCAAATGATGGAGATGAAAATGACTGCCAATGGATTGTTCTTGGCAATCGACGCTATCATAACGCCGTCCCATCCCAGATTGGTTGCAAAAGCAGGACGGAATTTGCCGAATGCACCTGTCATTTCCGTGCCGCCGCATACACCGCTGATAAATCCGCTTAATAAAAAGATCAGGATAAAAGTTCTCTTATAGTTAATGCCGCCGTATTTGGAGAATCTGAGATTTTCTCCAACCTGTTTCAATTCGTATCCCTTTACCGTATACCGGTACAGCAGATAAATGATAGCCGCGATTCCGATGGCTATGAAAAATGCTGTCGTGGCGCTGGTCTTTGGTATGATCACGGATAGTCTGGCTGTTTTGAGCATGTCCGGCGTTGCAATGGCGTCCGCCAGTTCCGAAGCATCGTATCCCATATACTTAAAGACGAGGTATTCCGTGAATAAGTTTGCAGCATAGTTCAACATCAATGTACAGATCAGTTCGTTGACATGCAGTTTCAGTTTCAGAATTGCCGGTATGAATGCAAATGCCATTCCGGCGAGTCCCCCGATCAGAAGGCAGACAGGGATATGAAGAAATCTGGGCAGAGCGAGTGCGGAACCCGCTATCGCTGCGGCGAAGGCTCCGAAATACATCTGCCCCTCAATACCGCAGTTCCAAATGCCCGATTTAAAGGCTACCACGGCGGCAATTCCGGTTATGATACTGGGGGTTGCCCAACGGATGGTTGTTCCGATGGCGCTTGGACTTCCTATCGATCCGGTGATCATTGCTTTCAGAGCTTCCGTTGGACTGTTTCCCTGAGAAAGAATAATGGCTGCTCCGATTGCCATGACCAGAAGAGCAGACACGAAATATTTTAAAATTTCCAGTCTGGTAGTTTGTGATATTTTCAATTTCGGTTTTATCTTCATTTTACGATTTCCCTCCTAACATATATAATCCGATGGTTCTCTCATCCAGCTCAGGAGTGTTTTCCAGATCGGCAGCGATTTCGCCATTGTACATGACCAGAATCCGGTCGGACAACTCCATTACTTCACCCAGTTCATGGCTGACTAACAGTACAGATACGCCTTTCTGTGCGATATCGATAATTTTCTGCCATATAAATTCTATCGCTCCCACATCGATACCTCTGGTGGGATCCTCGATGATCAACAGGTCGTTGTTTTGAGAAAATTCCCTACCTACGATGGTTTTCTGGATGTTACCACCTGACAGATCACCTATTTTATTGTGGACATCCTGTATCTTTACCTGATAATTTTCCACAACGGAATGAGTAAATGCGGCAGCCTCTTCTTTGTTGAGCAGCCATGGTGTTTTAAATTTATGAGCAACATGGTATCCCATAATGCAGTTTTCAATTAGGTTTGACTGAACATTACAGCCTGTTGAGATGCGGTCTTGGGGTACATATCCGATCTTCTTTTCCCGCTTTTGGCGCGGGGAGGTCATGGTAATGTCTTCGCCTTTATATGTTATAGTGCCGCTTTCGGGATTTCTCAGACCAAAGATCGCCTCGATCAGCTCACCTTGACCTGAGCCTGCTACACCGGCTATTCCAAGAATTTCACCTTTTCTGACGGAAAAAGAGACGTGTTTTACTTTCTCGTTGCCGTCGCTTCCAAGCGCAGTCAGGTCGTTGATCTCTAGTATAGGCTCGGCGATTGTTTTTTCCTGCTTATTTGTGTTGAAAAGTACTTGCCGTCCGACCATAAGGTTGGCAAGACCGTGTTCGTCCGTCTCTTCGGGCTTCAGATTTCCCGTCACAACACCGTTTTTCAGTACTGTGATATAATCAGAGATTTCCATGACTTCCTTGAGCTTGTGGGTGATTAGGATGACTGTTTTACCCTGTTTGGTCAAGTATCTGATCGCCTGAAAAAGTCCTTCAATTCCCTGTGGCGTCAATACGGAGGTGGGCTCGTCCAGAATAATGATCTCCGCGCCTTTATATAAAATCTTGACGATCTCTACCTGCTGAAGGAGCGAGACCGGAAGTTCAGACACTTTCTTATCAAGCGGAATGGAGAAACCGTATTTTTCGGCTATTTCCTGAATGTCTTTGGCAGCCTGCTTTTTATTGAGGAACCCTCCTAATTTCTTTGTCTCATATCCCATCATCAGATTTTCCAGAACTGTCAGCTCGGGAAAAAGCATAAATTCCTGATGTACCATGCCGATGCCGCATTTCGTTGCGTCATTGGGATTGCGGAAAACCGCACGTTTGCCCTTGACAAATATTTCCCCGCTGTTTGGCTTATAGATTCCGGAAATAATGTTCATCAGGGTACTTTTACCGGCACCGTTTTCTCCGATGATCGAATGGACAGTGCCTTGCCTTACGCTGAGGCTGACATCGTCATTGGCGGTCAGATTGCCAAAATATTTGCAGATATGCTTTGCTTCAAGAATGATGTCTTTCATAATAATACCTCCTCTGTAGATAACCTCCGGCAGCATGTGAATGCCATCCGGAGGTTATTGGTGTCATTACTCTGTTGTGTCTGCAGTGACATCAATCTCTCCGGAATTGATGCCGTTTACTACCTGCGTTACGGTATTTTGAAGATCTGCTGACAAATTATTAAATTCGGTGTCTGTGTACAGCGCCAGACCATAGGAAAGACCATACACTTTATCTCCGCTTTTAAATGTGCCTTTGAAAGACGCGTCTCCTTCCATGTACAGAGCCTCGTCGATGGGTTTTAATGCCGACCAGATCACGCAGTCGCTCACATCACCCTGATAATCGTCGCTTCCGATGCATTTAATGCCCATTTCCTCACAGCCGGAGATAACGCCGAGACCGCTCTGGGAAGCTGACTGGAAGATCAGATCAACACCTTCGTTCTGGATCATCAGTTTTGCTACTTCCTGTCCTTTGACGGGGTCCTGATCGTCCCCGACATAGGCAACGGCAACTTCGATAGAGGGATCGATATAGTGCACGCCGTTGATGTATCCGTCTCTGTATTTCCGGCTTACAGGTCTGTCGGCGTGCGCAATAAAGCCTACTTTTTTCTCTGTTGTATTATTTGCTGCCACAACACCTGCAATAAAAGCCGCTTCGGACGGGTCTACGGATACGGAGCTTACATTCGGTTCGCTTGTCTGCATATCCACGTCGCAGAGTACAAAATTCGTATCCGGATATTCCGGCGCCAGCCTGAGTGCAATCTCAGACAAGTCTCCCCACATCAGGTATACCGGATTGGCACCCATATCCGCCATAGCACGGACTTGATCTTCATATTCGGCGCTGTCCAGTGTTTCCACGGTTCTTAAAGTAGCGCCTTGTTCCTCTGCTAACTGATCCAGTCCCTTGATAGAGAGAGCGATAAAGGGATCGCCCACCGTGGCGGGAACCAGAAGTCCTATAGTCCTGTCCGCTGCCTTAGAGGGGGCGTTGGTCGCTTCCTCTGAGGCAGACGGAGCGGCAGGT
>WFLY01000144.1 GCA_009177215.1 Bacillota bacterium | reverse complement strand
GGGGATTTTAAAAGAGGAATATCACCAGATGTCATTGTTTGAATCATTTCAAGAAACAGAGAATGATGAACCAGAAGTACGATGTAAGATATATGATTGGCGAGCGGATAGTTCTATTTTATATGAAGCATTAGAAAAAAACAGGAGGTGCTGATATTATGAATGATAATGAAAAACAGCAAGAACATTATAATAAAGCCATGAAAAATTTAATTGAAGCAAGTAAAGATTTTCAACAATTAACACCACAAAACAAAGAAAAATTTGCAGAGCAGGTGCTTGAAATGTATGGGATGACTGGAATGATAAATATGTTTAAAAATCAAAGNTGANTAANATGNCATTTAGNGAAGNNGTGAAAATAAAAGNTATGGTTGCATGTGGTAGATGTTGTTGTATTTGTCATAAATTTTGCGGAAACAATATGGAANTNCATCATATTAAAGCACAGGCAGACGGTGGTGACAATTCTTTTGAAAATGCGATACCATTATGCTTCGATTGTCATGCAATAGTACGGCAATATGATNCGAAACATCCTAAAGGAATAAAATTTTCGGAAAAGGAGCTTGTNCAACATAGAGATGCTTGGTATAAACATATACAGCAGGGAAACTCAAATGCTGAAAAGCAGAGTAAANCAAATAAAGTTGAACCAATTAAGATTTATCATCAAAAAGGTTATAAAAATATTATNTTGAATAAAGTTTCTAATGGNAAAGAAATATTAACGTATTTGATAGGGGCTTATGGAATCACTTATGACGAAGAGGCGGAAACATTAGAAGAGGTAAAGTTAATAGGTGAATTTATACAGAATATAAAAGAACNATNGGNTNTTAGTGATTTGTTAGATGAGCCTTGTGATAGAATTATGACAGCGTTTAACTTAACTGAAGGCATTAAAGAATTAGATAGAGTGGGATTTTGGGTTTTTGTGGGTAAAGAAGATAATGTAATAACTGCTGGTATAAAGGAACCAGAAATATTTCCAACATTATTAATGCGTATTGTTAGAAAAGATAGTAACGAAATTATAAAGGTGAATTTTGAAAATTAGTTAAAGGATATTTTATGTAAGTATACAAGAAGGAGAATCAAGGCTATGAAATTCGATTTTGTAATAGGTAATCCGCCATATCAAGACGAAACAATAGGCGATAATAAAGGATTTGCGCCACCGGTATATCATAAATTTCTTGAAAATGCCTATTTGATTGGCGATGTAGTAGAAATGATACATCCTGCAAGATTTTTATTTAATGCTGGAAGTACGCCTAAGCAATGGAATGAGCAGATGTTGCAAGATCCGCATCTCAAGGTATTATATTTTGAACAGGATAGCAGCAAGGTGTTTAGTAATACAGATATTAAGGGTGGCGTAGTCATTACACACCATGATAGCAGAAAGGATTATGGTGCAATTGGGGTTTTTACGCCATACAAGGAATTGAATTCTATTATAAATAAGGCAGCGCCAAAAGAAGAAACGGATAGTCTTATGAGTAGAGTTTATATACAGAATAAATTTGACCTTGATGCGCTTTATTCAGATTATCCACAATTGAAGGACAATATTGGAAGTGATGGGAAAGATAAGCGTTTTAGAAATAATATATTTGATAAAATTCCTTTATTTTCAGAAGAAAAGAAAAATGATGATGATGTAGCTGTCATTGGTGTTATTAGTAATAAACGTCAATGGAGGTATTTGCCCAAAAAGTATATTGATATAGTACATGAAAATCTATATAAGTGGAAAGTTTTGGTTGTTCGTGTAAATGGAAGCGGTGCGTTAGGAGAAATATTAAGTAATCCAATTATCGCCACACCAAATGAAGGATACACTCAGACTTTTATTGGAATTGGAGCATTTAATAGTAAAGAGGAAGCAGAAAACGCTTTGAAGTATGTAAAAAGCAAATTTGCTAGAACAATGCTTGGAACACTTAAAATCACACAAGATAATAATAGGGATACATGGAGAATGATTCCTTTACAAGATTTTACCACATCTTCTGACATCAACTGGTCAGCTACCATAACAGATATAGATAAGCAGCTTTACAAGAAATACAACCTGTCAGACGAAGAAATTAACTTCATCGAAACCAAAGTAAAGGAGATGGCGTAATGGCAGAGATAAAGATTAAGACAGCCAAACGGGTTGTTCCCATGATTTACGCATACACTACTCCTGAAATTGCAAGGCATGACGGCTGGACAAAAATCGGATATACAGAGCAAGCAGTCGAAAAACGCCTAAAACAGCAGGCACACACAATCGACGTTATCTACCATGAAGAATGGAAAGGAAATGCTGTTTATGATGATGGATCTGGCGATATTTNNAGTGATAAAGATTTTNATGTGTATCTAAGGAANTTAGGCATTGAAAATAACAGGGAAAACGAATGGTTTCATATAAATGGAACAGAGTCTCAGAAAAGATTTTTTGAATTTCGTTCTAACCGTGGCATTGTAAAAAGCGAAGATGCAGTGCTTGCGTACAATTTAAGAAATGAACAAGCAATGGCTGTGTTACAAACGGAAGAATATTTTAAATCTGGTAAAGGAAAAGAATACCTTTGGAATGCGAAGCCAAGATTCGGCAAAACATTGTCTGTGTATGAGTTATGCAAAAAATTAGAGGCAGAAAATATACTGATTGTCACGAACCGTCCGGCAATCGCAAATTCGTGGTATTCAGATTATGCGAAGTTTCTTGGAACGCAGTCAGGGTATCAGTTTGTCAGCAATACAGATTCATTAAAGGGAAAACAGTTGGTTATTTCACGAGAGGATTATGTAAAAGTCAATTCGGTTTCAGCTAATCCGTATTGTTGCATTGAATTTGTCAGTTTACAGGACTTGAAAGGTTCCCTGTATTTTGGCGGCGATCATGATAAGTTAAAAGAAGTTGCGGATATGGAATGGGACTTATTGGTTATTGATGAAGCGCACGAGGGCGTAGATACCTATAAAACAGATGTAGCATTCGACCATATCAAGAGAAAGTTTAT
>WFLY01000056.1 GCA_009177215.1 Bacillota bacterium | reverse complement strand
GCAGTGGATGCTATGGAAGCGCTGCTTGGCGGCAAGACCTATGCGCAGGGCGAGCAGTCCATCTATGTAGACTATGTAAAGGTTACTCCGGATAACGTATCTGATTTCCAGTAATCAGAGCAAGTCACGATCATATGAAGGAATAAACCACGGGAAGTGCGTGTGCGTTTGGCGCATGCACTTCCTTAGTTACTTATAAGAAAGTTTTGGCAAACTTCGAGTTTGCCGAGATGCGCAGCATCTCATGAGAATTTCTCGCAATTGAGCGAAGCTCAATTTAATAAAGGGGGTTATCGAATTGTCAGAGTATCGTTTGGAAATGCACAATGTCGTGAAAACATTTCCGGGTGTTAAAGCGCTGGACGGAGCGCAGCTGAATCTGCGTCCGGGTACGGTACACGCCCTGATGGGTGAGAACGGCGCCGGGAAGTCTACACTGATGAAGTGCATGTTCGGTATTTACCACATGGATGAAGGGGAAGTAATCTATGAGGGTGAAAATGTTCAGATCAACGGTCCGATGGANGCTTTAAACCGCGGAATTGCCATGGTGCATCAGGAATTGCAGCCGATTCCTGAGAGGAGCATCGGCGAGAATATTTATGTAGGACGATATCCGGTGAAAAAGTATGGTCCGGTGGTAGTGATCGATCATGATAAAATGTATGAGGATGCAGCCAGAGTTTTGGAGGAGGTTCATCTGAATTTTGACCCGAAAGCNAAGCTGGGCAGTCTTTCGGTATCTCAGATGCAGCTTGTAGAGATTGCCAAGGCGGTTTCCGCTGACTGTAAGGTGCTGATTTTGGATGAACCGACATCATCCTTGACGGCTGCGGAGGTAGAAGCGCTCTTTACGANCATCAATGANCTGCGGGACAGNGGGGTGTCCATCGTTTATATCAGTCATAAGATGGATNAGNTANNGCGTATCAGCGATGAAGTAACCATCATGCGTGATGGTCAGTATATAGGAACCTGGTCCGCGAAAGACCTTACAACCGACTTTATTATTACAAAGATGGTTGGCCGTGAACTTTCAAATCTGTATCCTGTCCGTGAAAATGTACCGGGCGAGGAAATTTTTGAGGTGGAAGATTTTACTTCTATCAATCCGAGAAGTTTCAGGCATGTTTCTTTTAAGCTGCGCAAAGGTGAAATTNTNGGCGTNGCAGGTTTGGTAGGAGCCCAGCGTACAGAATTGATGGAGGGCTTATTCGGACTCAGGGCGCATACGACGGGTAAGATTACCTATAAGGGACAGGAGATTAAGATTACCCAGCCAAGAGATGCGATCAACAGTGGTATTGCCATGTTGACAGANGACAGACGTGCAACAGGAATTCTGGGAGTGTTGTCCATTGCGGATAATGTTTCCATTTCATCCTTAAATCAATACCTGATCGGCGGGTTTATGTTAGACGATGCCAAGATTGAAAAACTGGTGCAGGAAAATGTAGATAAACTTTCTATTAAGACGCCATCTTCCAAAACCCAGATTCAGTCACTTTCCGGCGGCAACCAGCAGAAGGTACTGATCAGCCGCTGGTTGGCCAACAGTCCTGAGGTCTTTATTATGGACGAACCCACGCGAGGCATTGATGTGGGTGCCAAGTATGAGATATACTGTATTATTGCTGAGATGGCTAAGCAGGGCAAGAGTATCATCATGATATCTTCCGAGATGAGTGAGCTTATCGGTATGTCGGATCGTATCATGGTCATGTGNGANGGCCGTNTGACCGGNNTTATTGACGGAAANGAGGCNAATCAGGAAAATATCATGGCGNTGGCAACGCAGTTTGAATAAGGAGGNAGANNATNATCATGCAAAAAACTTTTAATGTGAAAAAATTTGTGTCCAACAATGCGATCATCATTCTGATTGTCGTGATGGCTATTTTAACAGGATGTACGACAAAAAATTTCTTTACAATCACCAATTTTAAGAACCTGGTGGTCAATGTATCTCCGAGATTTATCATAGCCTGTGGTGTATCGGGCTGTCTGATCACGAAAGGTACGGATCTTTCAGCCGGACGTGCGGTAGGCTTGGCGGCATGTCTATCCGCTATGATGCTGCAGAGTATTGATTATGCAGCCCGTATGCTTCCATGGATGCCGGATATCCCGTGGCCCATTGCTCTGATTATTGTTATGGTAATCATGGGTTGTTTTGGCGCATGCAACGGTGCGGTTGTCTCCAAACTGAAAGTTCCGCCTTTCATCGCAACCTTGGGCATGCAGACCATCATCTACGGATTGTGCTCACTGATCACAGATAATCAGCCCATGGGCGGTTATAAGAAAAGTTATCTTAAGGTTGCAAGCGGTTCTTTTGGACCGATTCCGTTCCTGATGATATTTGCGGCTGTGGTCGGCGTATATTTCTGGTTCTTATATAATAAGACACGTCATGGTAAATATATGTATGCGATCGGCGGTAACGAGAATGCAGCGCAGGTAGCCGGCGTCAATGTACACGGTTCCTTAATGCGCATCTATATCCTGGGCAGTGGCCACGGTAGGGCTTGCTCTTTGCATTGATAACAAGGATTATGTGCGGGGGCATATAAGCGGCAGCGTGACTGTTGGACAGTATATGGGTTATCACCGCAGTCAGGCGAGGAATGTGGTAGCTGAGTTTGCCATTTTTTGCCTCTTAACAGGAGTTTCCGCGTGTCGTATCGCGGTGGGTAATGATTATTGGGTTTATCGGGATAATTTCAAGCTGATTGCCCAGAACAGACATGTATCGTCGGAATTTGGATTTAATTATATTGTAAAGTGGATACAGCAAATTTGCGGTTATGATAAATATTTGCCTGTGTTTGCATTTTTTTCGGTTTTAACAGTGTTTTTTCTGGTGAAGGCACTGCACGATCAGGCAGGTAATTTCGCATTTTCTCTTTTCCTCATAATGGCGGGCGGATATTATTTTAATAGCTTGAATTCTGTACGCTACTATCTTGCCTTGGCTGTGGCGCTGTATTCCATGAAATATGTGCTGCGGGGCGAATACTTGAAATTTGTTTTATGGATAGCGGCAGGGGCTGTCTTTCACAAAACTATTTTGCTGGTAATACCGGTTTACCTGACAGCGCGCTATCTTGCAGGAGTGCGTCTGAAAATATGGCATTTTTGTGTGGGCGCCATATTGGTGCTAAGTCTTATATTTGGAAAAGATATTTATCGTGCACTTTTGTTTAAAATATATCCCTATTATGAAAATTCTGCTTTTGACAATGGACAGCTATCTTTTGTGAATATTGCAAAATGTCTGTGTGTAATGGTTTTGTGCTTCCTATGCTACAGAAGCAGCATCAGGGATAATTTGGTAAATCGATTTTATTTCTTTTTGAATCTGGCGGGACTTATAGCATTTTGCTGTGGCTCTTTTGTACCTGAGGTATCAAGAGTTGGGCATTATATGATTGTTTCGCAGGTGTTTTTAATACCCGGAGTGCTTATGGACATGAAAGAGGGCTGGTTTAAAAAGCTGTGTTATGTGGGAGTTGTAGGAGCTTTTTTTCTTTATTTCATTATGCTGCTCAAGGGAATGTATGCGGTGGATGTAAGGCTTTTACCTTATTTGAACTGGATATTTAATTAGTGATTTAAGTGCCCCAAGGAGCGGGCAGACAGGAGCAAGGGTAAAAGAAAAAATAAAGAAAGGGAGAATTGTGCAAAATATGAAAGTATTATGGGTTTGTAATACCATACTTCCTGCGATAGCTGAACACTTCAATCTGCAGGCTACCAACAAGGAGGGGTGGCTCAGCGGTCTATGCGATGTGATTATGAAAAAACAGAAAGAAAACGGAATTGAGCTGGCGCTCGCATTTCCCGTACCCAGACACAATTGGATATGGCAGAAGAAGGTGCAGGTGGGAGAGGGAGAGGTAACTTGTTTCGGTTTTTATGAGGATACGGCGCATCCTGAGAGTTATGACGGAAGGCTTGAGATGCAATTCTTAGTTGTCGTCGAGTGCTTTCACCCTGATGTGATTCACTGCTTTGGCACAGAATATTCTCATACCTGCGCAATATGTGAAAATTTTTCGGACAAGAGCAGACTGTTGATCAGTATTCAGGGTCTTTGCTCCGTTTATGCAAATGCCTATTTTGCGGATTTGCCGGAAAAGGTTATCAAACGTGCTACTTTGCGGGATATTTTAAAAAGGGACAGCATTAAGCAGCAGAGGGATAAATTTGTAAAGCGCGGTGTGATGGAGATTCGGGCGGTAAAGGCGGCAGGAAATGTTACCGGACGCACAGAATGGGATAAATGTTACACAAATGCGTGGAATCCCGAGGCAAAATACTATATGATGAATGAAACACTCAGACCGGAGTTTTATGAGACGGAGTGGGAAGAAAAAAATTGTATTCCCTATTCCATTTTTTTGAGTCAGGGCGATTACCCAATAAAGGGCTTACATTACATGCTGCTTGCCTTACCCTTAATTTTGGAAAAGTATCCTCAGGTAAAGGTGTATGTGGCGGGAAATTCCGTTGCCGCTTTTAAAACCTTGTGGGGCAGGCTGAAGATATCCTCCTATGGAAAATATATTTGTGAACTGATCCGAAAGGAAAAGCTTGAAAAGCATGTGGAATTTTTGGGAAAGCTGAATGCACAGCAGATGAAGGAGAGATACCTGAAAAGTAACCTCTTTGTGTGTTGTTCTGCTATAGAGAATTCACCCAATTCTTTGGGGGAAGCAATGCTTTTGGGAATGCCTTGTATCAGCGCTGATGTGGGGGGTGTGGCAAGTATTTTTACGGATGGTGAAGATGGGATCCTTTATAAAGGATTCAAAACGTCTGAAAACTTATTTGATAACATGCGTTACAAAAAAGAAACAGAGGAGCACACACTGGAAAATAGTGTAAAATCCTTAGCAAATGCAGTGATTAAAATGTGGGAANACAGGGATATGATGTTAAAATATTGCAAGAATGCAAGAAAACATGCAAAAATAACACATGATAGAGAATTAAATTATAAAAAATTGCAAGAAATATATATTGAGATAATTGAAGGAAATGGTGCAAAGGGCGCTGCGGATAGGTAGGAGCTNTAATGAAGGTTGTTTTTATATCCAATTACATTAATCATCACCAGATTCCTTTTTGCAATGCAATGAATGAGCTGTTGCAGGGTGATTTCCTTTTTATACAGACCCAGCCTATGGAGCAGGAGCGTATTGCAATGGGATNGAACTGCGAGGTACAGGTGCCTTATTTGCGGCTGTATTATAAAGAGCCGGACGANTGTCAGGCGGAAATTGATGGCTGCAAAATAGCGATTTTCGGTGGAGTTGAGGATGAAAGTTATATTGTTAAGCGCTTACATAACGGTCAGCCTGTTATTCGTTATAACGAGAGGTTATATAAGACTGGTCAGTGGAAAGCGATATCTCCCAGAGGGCTGTTGCGTAAGTATAGAGAGCATACAAGATATCGAAAGAGCGATGTCTACTTGTTGTGTGCCGGAGCCTATGTACCCTCAGATTTTCATATTGTGAGGGCATATCCGGATAAAATGCTGCGTTGGGGATATTTTCCGGAGACAAAACGCTATGCGGATGTAGAGTCGTTTATGGACAGTAAGCAGGCGGGTAGTATTTTATGGGCGGCACGGTTTATTGATTGGAAGCATCCGGAACTGCCTCTTAAGACGGCAAAATGGCTGAGGGATAAAGGATATCACTTCCACATGGATATTATTGGCGGAGGNGAGCAGGAAAATGTGGTGCGTGAGCTTTACGAGAAATATGAGCTGACGGACTATGTGACTTTACAGGGCTTTAAGACTCCCGAAGAGGTGCGGGCGTTTATGGAGCGTGCGGATATATTTCTTGTTACCAGCGACCGCAATGAGGGATGGGGAGCAGTGGTAAACGAGGCAATGAACAGCGGCTGCGCGGTGATAGGAAATCATATGATAGGTGCCGTGCCGTTTCTTGTGGAGCATGGTAAAAATGGTTTTATTTATAGAGATGGACATGAGGAGCAGCTTTATCAAATTGCTGGCAAGCTGCTGCGGGATAGAGAACTTTGCAGAAAACTGGGAATGGAAGCCATGAGAACGATTTTGCAGGAGTGGAATCCGGAAAACGCAGCTTTGCGGCTGGTGGAATTTTGCGAAAAAAAGAGTTATTTGGACACAAAAATATCTCAGGATAATAGAGGGATGTTTCCGGAAAAAGGTCCCTGTTCCCTTGCACCTGTAATTTCTGAGCGAAAAATGTATTCTCTATTAATGAAATGAATAAAATGCCAATGAATGTAAGGAATAAGTTGAGGGGATGAGTTGAGGTGAAAATATATGCATAAGCCATTAATCAGTATTATTGTGCCGGTTTACAATATGATGGAATACTTGCCCCGCTGTGTGGAATCTTTATTGGCACAGACCTATTCCAATATAGAAATTATATTAGTGGATGACGGTTCCACTGACGGCACGGGTGTTCTATGTGATAAGCTGTCAAAACAGGACGGAAGGATCAAGGTTTTTCACAAGCAGAACGGAGGTTCTTCCTCGGCACGAAATCTGGGCATTTCTAAGGCGCAGGGAGCGTATTTTGGATTTGTGGACAGCGATGATTTTGTGGACAGTGATATGTATGAGCTGCTTTATGGGGCCATAGAACAATATGGGGTAAATGTTGCCCAGATAGGAAGGGATGAGCTTGATATGGATGGAAATCGCCTGCCAGATATCTGTATTCCGCCAAAGGAGACAGAGTGCATTGAAGCGGAGACGTTTTTTAAGGAGCTGCTTATGCACAGGGGTGATTGTTCCTTTTGTACTAAGCTGATTGACAGGTATATGTTTGATAAGGAGCAGTTTCCTATTGGTGTGTTGAATGAGGATTTTCATCTGCTGGTGCATTTGCTTCCTGAAATAAAGAGGATTGTTTCCCTTCCCGANCANGCGTACCATGTTTNTTACAAAGGAGACAGCAATACCNGAAAGANGACAAGTTTTTCCCGTGTGTTTGCCGACAATATAGATAATGCGGATATGGTGTATGAGTTAGTAGAAAAGGATTATCCGCACTTGATTGACACGGCATTTCGGTTTGGCGTGTTTCAGAGGCTGGACTATATGCTTCATATCCCTATTTCTCAGATGAAGAAGAATCATGCCGGCTATAGACAGGTTGTGGCTTACCTGCGGAAAAACTGGTGTAGAGGCATGGTAAATCCCTATCTTACCCTGAAAAATAAATGCTATCACACATTGTTTGCCATTGCGCCAAGGTCTGTCAGGCTACTCCATAAAAAATTAAAGAGATTGTGAATGAAGCAGACAGCGAGCAAATTTATCTGCGGTCTGTTTTCATGGTAGTTACTGGAAGTCATTGCAAGGTACGGTAAAGTAATGTTATACTGTGCTAGAAATAAATTGTTACAAAAATATTTCAAATAATCAAACAAAGTAACAATATTTTTCGTTATATTATGTGACAGGCTTCATTTAGATAGTAATACAGTTCAGTTATTTTGCAGGCGACTAATAGCTTATGATTGAATGGCTGGGCTGTTACAGATGAGGAGTTTTATGAAGAGACTGATTATTTTTTTAAATACTATAATGATGAGCATATTGCTAATGAGTACAAGTGTCTTTTCCTTCCAAGCAAAAGCGTTGGAACCGGAGGAAGAGGCATGGGTGCAGGAGGCAAGCACGGCACTTAAAGATATGATAGCTGACAGAGAGATTATGGCATTGGTGTATTTGTGTCAGGAATATTCTGTGCGTGCCGACGCTTCTCATGAGAGTGAGGTCGTTTATAATGTTCCCAGCGGACAGACTGTATTCATTGAAGATGTTGTAGTGGATGATGAATATGAAGTTTGGGAATATGTGAGCTTTTATGTTGGAGAGACCCGGTATGCGGGCTATATACCGAGAATTTATCTTGCCTGCTCTGACGAGAGATTCCTAAATTGGGAAGATGAATACGGAATGAATTTTCAGACTTATGCAATGCTGGCGATAGATGAAACCGCGGAAGGTGTAGGCAGGAGATATTTGGATATTGAGCAATTTCCGGAAAGCTACCGTGCGGCGCTTACGGCATTAAAAGCAAGTCATCCCAACTGGACCTTTGTGGCAATGAACACGGGACTTGATTGGAATACCGTGATTGCCAATGAAATCGTGGGGGGAAAAAGTCTTGTCCACAAGTCTTTGCCTGACTGTACCAAGGAGGGGGCTTTTGATGATGGCAATTGGTTTTACGCCTCTAAGGAGGTTCTGGAGCATTACATGGATCCAAGGAACGGGCTTACGGAGGATAAAATTTTTCAGTTTGAACAGCTGACCTATAATGAGTCCTATCATACAGAGGCGGCAGTGGAAGCTTTCTTGAAGAATACCTTTATGAACAGCGGCAAAAAAGCTCCCGGAACGGAAATGACCTTTGCGCATATTTTTTGGGCAATAGGTAAAGAAGAGATACGGAAGGTAAGCCCTTTCCATTTGGCGGCAAGGGTTTATCAGGAGCAGGGCGCAGGAAATTCCCCTTTGATATCGGGAAGTTATGTGGGATATGAAGGCTATTATAATTATTTTAATGTAGGAGCCTCGGGAACCACATCAAAGGAAGTGATTGAGAATGGGCTGCAGTATGCCAAGGATCATAATTGGAAGGACGCCTATTTCTCTATTTNGGGCGGCTCGGATGTGNTNNCAAAAAATTATATAACTAAAGGTCAGGATACATTGTACCTGCAAAAATATAATGTCAATCCCCAGANCCAGTATCCTTTGTATACANATCAATATATGCAAAATATTTCNNNACNCTCCAGCGAGGCAAAGAGNATTAAAAACTTNNACGCANNCGCAAATTNTCTGANNAGCCCTTTTGTGTTCAAGATTCCCGTTTTTTTGAACATGCCGGGGAGTTCCTGTCCAATGCCTCAAAGTTCGACTAATGTAGTGCTGCAGTTGCCATCAGGTTTTACGGACGCTGTCGTGTATTTGGACGGCGTATCCTATACGCCGGAGAAACGCGATAATAGAAGCATTGTGAAAGCGGCAAATGCAGGAGCAAAAACGGCTGTAGCTTATCGGTATAATGCCTCAGGTGTTCCGATAGATATGTATGTGTGGACCCTTGGCTATCAGAACGGCGCATATGTGGCAACGCCTCAGCCCGGGCTGCAGAATCTTCTGAGCTATCACGGTTTTTCCATTCGTATTACAGGGAAATCGGGTATACGCTTTAAGACAGGTATCTCTACAGACCTTAGAGCAACACTTACCAACGGAGGGGTGGCAGGTTATAAGCTGAAAGAATATGGTACGCTTGTAATGAATAATGCAAACAGAAAGCAGTATCCCATGGTGAAAGGTGGAGAGAAGGTCTTAAGCGGAATGTCCTATGGTATTAATTCCGGCGGGGCATTGGAAGATAAAATTTACGAAACTGTAGACGGCAGATACCGATATACCTCTGTGCTTGTGGGGCTGCCCGCAGACCAGTATAAGGTGGAGTATGCATTTAGGGGATATGCGGTATTGGAAAAGGACGGTGCAGAAACTATTGTTTACGGACCGATTGTGGCAAGAAGTATTTATGCTCTTGCAAAACAAGTTTTGGATATGGGAACTTATCAACCGGGAACGGAGGCAGACGCATTCTTACGCAAGTNGATTGCAGATGCGGATGCGTTGGAACAGTAGAAAGGATAAATCGCAAGCNATGAAAAGTTTGAGAAAATATAATATTATATTGATTATTGCAATAATTGCGGTGTTGTTTGTAGGCTGTGGTGACGATGATGAGCAGCAGGTGAGTGGAATATCTACGGGAGCATCGACTATGAAGGAGTCTGTTCTTTCAGAGGTAGAGCAGAACATAAAGGATTATGAAAACCGTTACGGTACAGGCGAATTTACTAGGGAGGACTATTATGCGCTGTCGGAGCTTTATAAAGAACAGGGGCTTATCCGCAGGCAGCGTGACATATTGGAGCAGAGCTATCGTCTTTACGATGACACACAGGCGTTTGAAACTCTGCAGAATATTTAATNTAAATCTGNCNGAANNGGAACGANGCGGTGAGNANNGANGNACAGCTGNTGCTGNAGNATTTAGAGATNGAANAGNNTTTGGATGAAAGCGTGAATCTGATAAGCGGTCCGCAGTGGCTGGNAACCATGATGCCTAAGCTNTATGAGGGTAAAAGAAATTATTACCTGCAGNATGAGAACAGGACCGTTTTAACGTTACAGGTAGGTTATGACGAGCAGGGAACCCCTTTTTCCAAGGTTTGGTATTTGGGAACTGATGGTAAAGTAACACTTTTGCAAAGACAGGGAAATACTGTTCAAATGCTCAATACACGGATGNCNGAGGACAGNTACAACGGANNCNTTGAGNTGTGGACCTGTGAGCAGGNNNTACAGGAAATATCTTTTATGAGCAAGGAACCTTTGCAAACGGTCTTTATACAGGCGATTATACGGCAAAGCTGCATACGGGAACGGGGGGCAGTGAAGTGTTTTCCCTGTGGAGTAACCGTCAGGGTATGGAGTATACCGTTTACAAAGGGAATTTTAACGAACAGGGGAATACCACCCTGCCGCAGTTGGCGGACGGTCATCGATTATCTGCGGGTGATGAGCAAGGAAATTATGTTATTTACGCTTATGATGAACAACAGGAAAATTGTCTGTTTGTACAGGCACAGGAAGGAACGGAACCGGCATCACATGTCTTTACTGCAAAGGATATGGGGTGGGATAGCCATCCTGAGTTTGCGGTTTATGAGGTGAAGCAGACGAAACAGGAAAATCAAGATAATAGCGGAGAGGAGATAGCTTCAGGGCTTCCCAAGGTGCGTGTGTATGACGGGGAAATCCAATGCTTAGTGGATGGTGCATGGATTAACATGGGCAGCGTGGCTCAATATGAAAAGCAGGATCCCTTCTGGATTTACGCAGAAAATAAGGGCAGACAGGACGGCAGCAGCACTGAGGCAGGGGAACCGGATGCAGGAAATCTAGGGGGAGGGCATAACGCNAGCCANANTNTCAAGCCGACNCCGACGNCGGCGGCTNCNCCTANANCNACTNCAAAGCCTAAGCNTGCGGCGACACCCACGCCCGCACCTACTCCTGTACCACAGGCGCCGGAACCTACGCCAGAACCCACTCCCGAGCCGACTCCGACCCCTGCCCCTTCCCAGAATGAGGGCGCCGATGTGGACCTTGAGTGGACGCCGGATATGTTGTAGAGTGATAGATATTGATTTTCAATTGTGTTTTCCGAATAAATAGGATAAAATACAAATAGAATTTTGCGCGGCACTGATAGGAGAGAAAACCAGTTATGAAACTATGCATAGATAATTTTGCAAAAATTTCACATGCAGATATTGCGATTGATGGTATTACGGTAATTGCGGGTGAGAATAATACCGGAAAGAGTACGATAGGCAAAACTTTATTTTCATTGTTTAATTCCCTTTCCGGTATTGAAGACAAGATTTTACGTCAACGGCGATATGAGATTGAGCAGAACTGCCGGTCAGTTTTGCTCAATTATATGCAGACAGCTGGTGTGGAAATCAGAAAATCCCCAAGGTCAGGCTTATATAAAAATACAATGACGATTGCACGCGCTCTTTCTAAACGTTTTNTTGAATNGTTACAAGNGCATATAGATANTGAATATGCAGAAATCGTGAGAAATATTGAAGAAATTTTGAATGTTTCGGAAATTGACTTAAAAAAAGCGGATTCCGAAGAAATAGTAGAAAAGATGGCGGATTTCATAAATGATGTAATTTCTTTGCCCGAGTGCACGATAATACTGGAAATTTTGTCACGGTACTTTAGAAGGATATTTAACGGTCAAATAAATTCATTGGTATCAGAGGGAACAAGGGCAGAATTGAAGCTTAAGATAAAGGATAGAGAGGTTTCTTTGCTCTTTTCTAATAATGAGTGTGTGGAGTGCGCTTCGGATATTACGCTGCTTCACAAGGCAATATATATAGACAATCCTTTTGTAGTGGATAAGCTTTCTGATTTTGATGATTTGAGCGATATGGACGAGATGCTCAAAAGTCTTATGACAGAGACACAGGATAATATCATGGATGGTATTTTAGAGACTGTGATTGCGAAGGGTAAGCTGGCGGAGGTCTATCAGACATTGCAGACTGTTGTGAACGGTAAAATTGTTTTAAAGTCTGACGGTGAATTTTATTTGGAGGACGAGGGATTTTCAGAACCGATTTCTTTACTGAACTTATCAACAGGCTTAAAATCCTTTGTCATCCTNAAGATGTTGATAGAAAAGGGCGCAATCAAGGAAAAAGATGTTTTAATATTGGATGAACCCGAGATTCATTTGCACCCTCAATGGCAGATGACATATGCAGAGTTGATTGTATTGCTGCAAAAGCATTTTGACCTGTCTGTTATTGTTACTACTCACAGTCCTTATTTTTTAGATGCGATCAATTTGTTTTCGGCGAAATATGGAATAGAAAAAAAGGTGAATTATTATTTATCATCTATGGACAATAATCAAGTCGTGATGGATTCGGTGACTGAAAATATCGACAGCATTTATAAGAAGATGGCTTCTCCCATTCAGATGCTTGAAACATTAAGGTATGAGCTGAATAATCAGTAAAAAGGGGAAAAAACGCTCTGGCATGGAGGATGAATATGACGGAAGACACTATAGATAAATTGCCGGAATTATTTAGAAAGCACATTAGTACTTTGAAAAGAGCGTCCTGTGATGAGACTAATGGCTCATATATGACGGAAAGTGTACTAAAGGTGGTACGTTTGGATAAAATGCCCAAGGAATACGCCAAAGGAAAAGGCTGGAGAGGCATTCCACAGACAAATGATGCATTATATATTTCTGATATTGGTAAGTGGTACTTTATAGAATTTAAAAACGGTACGATTCAAAAGGCGGATATTTATCGAAAGATATATGACAGCCTGATTATGTTATTGGAGGAGAAGCTTATACCTGACTATGATTTTGTCAGAAAAGCGGCAAGTTATATTTTAGTATATAATTCGGATAAATATCCGGTGATTCCCGCTTCGGAAAATAGAGATGCCAATTATTCTTATTTTTCCGGGCTGGCAAAGTCGGAGACAAGACTTTTTGACTTGGAAAAGCTTGATAAATACTTATTTGAGCAGACTCATACCTATACCAAGGAGCAGTTTGAGAAGCAGTTTGTGATACCTGCTGAAAGACAGGAGGGGATATGATTAATGAGAAAGTGACATTAATCATATCCTTTTANANTTATCTGACCGGGCGGTTACAAAATTTACTATNTTAAAATATTGAAGCATTGNATAAANAAAACGAGGGNGTTAAAATAAGTTAACTGTGTTAAAAAATTACCTGCTTTTATAGCAGCCAAAACATAACTGCATACTATATCATATTATATCAATAACGAGCAAAGGATCAAAGGATAATCATGGGTAAATATTTTGGAACAGACGGCTTCCGAGGAGAAGCAAACAAGAATCTGACGGCAGACCATGCCTATAAAATAGGACGTTTCTTGGGCTGGTATTATCAGTCCGGCGAGGAGAACAAAAAGTGCAAATTTGTTATCGGCAAGGATACACGCCGCTCCTCCTATATGTTTGAATATGCTTTGGTAGCAGGGCTTACGGCTTCCGGGGCTGATGTGTATCTGCTTCATGTAACAACCACTCCCAGCGTGTCTTATGTGGCAAGGACGGATGAATTTGACTGCGGAATAATGATTTCGGCAAGTCACAATCCTTACTATGACAATGGTATCAAACTCATCAATTCTAACGGAGAAAAAATGGATGAGGAGACAATTCTCAAGATAGAGGATTATCTGGACGGCAAATGTGGAGAGATTCCTTATGCAGAGAAGGAAAATATTGGTTGTACCGTGGACTATGCGGCAGGACGTAACCGTTACATCGGATATCTGATTTCTCTGGCGACAAGGTCTTACTCGGGGAAAAAGGTGGGGCTGGACTGTGCCAACGGAAGTGCATGGATGATTGCCAAGAGCGTCTTTGACGCGTTAGGGGCGAAGACTTATGTCATCAATAACCAGCCGGACGGATTGAATATTAATACAAATTGTGGTTCCACTCACATTGAGGGCTTGCAGAAATTTGTGATAGAAAACGGTCTTGATGTGGGCTTTGCCTTTGACGGTGATGCTGACCGCTGTCTGTGTGTGGACGAAAACGGCAATTTAGTGGACGGTGATGCCATCATGTATATTTACGGCAGCTACATGAAGGAGCGGGGAAAGCTTTACGGCAATAAGGTTGTCACTACAGTTATGTCTAATTTTGGATTATATAAGGCATTTGATGCTATCGGTGTGGAATATGAAAAAACCGCAGTGGGCGATAAATATGTTTACGAGAATATGGTGAAAAACGGGTATCGATTGGGTGGCGAGCAGTCGGGACACATTATTTTTAAGAAGTATGCAACCACCGGCGACGGTATTTTGACCGCCATTAAGATGATGGAGGTTATGTTGGAGAAAAAAACCACTCTCAGTAAGCTTGCGGAGCCTTTTACGGTATATCCGCAGGTGCTTGAAAATATACGTGTGGCTGATAAGCGCATGGTGCAGGAGGACAGTGATGTGCAGGCGGCAGTGGCACAGGCGGCGCAGGCGCTGGGAAATGATGGGCGTATTCTTGTGAGGGAGAGCGGAACAGAGCCTTTGATTCGTGTTATGGTGGAGGCAGGGGATGTGGAAACCTGCAAGAAATATGTGAACAGCGTGATTGAGTTGATTAAGGATAAAGGCTATCAGGCGTAGGGAGGAGAGCAAAAAAGCGTGTCGGAACAGGGAAAAATAAAGCAGACAGATAAAAACAGAGTAATAGATATTGCTTTTTTCATAGTGCTTTTGTCCGGGGTAGCAGCAGTGATGTTGACCCTGTTTTATAGGCAGACTATAGGTAATTCTGACTATTACCATTCCGATATGAAGGCATATATTCTGGAGATGCAGGGGTTGGACAGCGGCTACAGTTTTCCCTATCCTGTTTTCTTTAAGCTGTCCGCATTGATACACTTGTTTGCGGCGCCTGAGCTTTCCGTGGCGATTGCTACCATGCTTCTCAATGTGTTGAGCATGGTGCTTTTAAAATTGTTTTTTAACAGACTGGCTCTAAAGGAGCTGACGAAGAGTTTTCCCGGATATTCATGGCTTGCAGGAATATCGCTCAGTCTGTTGTCCGCATCCATGCTGTTTATATCCATGCTGTATCTTCCCAATAATATTTATTTCCCCGGAATTAAATTTAAGTATTTGGGGGTATTTACCTCAAATCCTTTCCACAATGCCACTTATATGGCGGCAAGACCCTTTGCTATTTTGGCATTTTTCTGGTACGCAAAGCTCCTTATCTGTTATGAGGAGGGATTGAAGGGAAAGGGGAGTCGGGAAAGAAACACTTTGGTGAGGGATTATGTCCTTTTTGCTGCTTTCCTCCTTCTTGCAACAATGACGAAGCCCAGCTTTACCATTGTGTTGGTGGGGGCGGCAGGTTTGATTATGGTTTATCGGATGTTCAGAAGCAGATTCCGGAATTTTGTGCCTACCGTTCTTTTGGGCTTGTGCTTTATTCCCACTTTTATAGATTTACTGTATCAGTTTAAGGGCGTGTTTGTGCCGGTGGAAGGCGCAGAGGGCGGCATCGGTTTTGGTTTGGGAACAGTCTGGAGCCTTTACTGCAATAATATGCCCGGGGCAATCTGTCTGGCGATAGGTTTCCCTTTATTAGTGCTTTTGTTTCATTTTAAGGAGCTTAAAGACAATACTATTTACCGATTTTCATGGCAGCTGTATCTTATGGGCTTTGTCATGGCGTATTNCCTTTACGAAAANGGCTTCCNNCAGCCGGATTTCAATTTTTCNTNGAGCTATATGTACGGTATTTTCTTCTGCTTTGTAGGCGCGCTTTTAGTGCTCTTAAAGGCTACGGCGGCAAAAAAAAGTCCACTGCTCCTTGGGGTGCAGTGGCTGGCATATTTGTGTCATTTAGGATGTGGACTTTATTACTTTCTGGGGATTTTTCGGGGAGGACATTATTACTAATCTTGTCACGGCTTTTGGCACTCCCTGTAGAAGTAATCCGGCGTTTCCTGTTCTTCACAGGGCATATCAGGCTCGATAAGCCCCTTCTTGCATATTTATAAAATGTTAATTCTTGAATAACAGAAACTTTATCAGAGAGCTTTTTTTCGCAGGGGTATGCGTTCCGTCAGCCATGCGATTCCCCTTGCGGCGTAAGGAAGGAGCAACAGCCCATACAGAAAAATATACCGGGAGTTGGCTTCCCATATTATGTGGAACAGAAACCCGCCGATTATACCGATAAGTCCAAGATAGACAGTAAGACCGAAGACGCAGGCATCGGTCTTTTTTGATTCCGGTAAAGATTCCAAGGCAGAACCTTGGAGCTTAGGAAATAACCCTAAGACACAAAATAGCAGTGCGCCCAGATACAGCACATTTTGGTATACATTACAATAAGAAATGATATAATAGCTGCATTTCCCTTCATAGAGGGAGTTAAAAAAGGCAGTNCTGCCTCCCGAAGCAAGGGTCGCCTGTCTGCAGGCATAGGTACCGTCCGCCCATTGGGAAAGGTGTTTTTGCAGGTAAAAGCCTGCGGCATAACCGGGATTTTCCTTGAAAAAAGTAACGCGTTCTGCGATTGCCTCTTTGCTTTTTTCGACGGTGACGGAAGTGTCCATACCGCTTTCCTGATAGGTGTTAAAGTTAAATCCATTGTACCAGCCGTTCCCGCGGGAGGCTTCCTGCATACCCATGGCGAAATAGGACATGGCGGGTACGCCGGAGCTTAAGGTGTTTCCGGCTCTTTTTTCATAGCCTGCCTGAATGATGGGAAGGATACTGAAACAGCATACGGCACACAAAAGCCCATATAACAAAAGGACCGGTTTTTTTGTTTGCATCCATCGGCATAATACTACGAGAAGTACGGCGATAATAAGTATCAGGGAATTTTTGCGCAGCATAACGCTTATGCTGAGGGAAATCACACTGGCACAGGTGTAGAAAACAGAACGACGCACAGGACAGTTCTCGGAACCATGGAGCCATTTGCTCAGATAATAAATGCCTACACTGACAGCCGCAAAGGAAGGAATTTCCCCATAGACAAATGAGCTGTAGAAAATAAGGNGCAGATTGAGACCTGCGAGTAANAAATAAGTACAGTCTGTCTTGTCACTATTCCACAGAAAGTGCACGGTTTTGTATTGAAACAAAATAATCATGCAGGCAAAAGCAACATTAATACACTTGATAAAATGGTATGCCGCAGCAGAGACGGAAAACAGATTAAGCAGCCTGATAATGCCCTCAAAATATGCTGTTAAGCCTACCTGTTGGGGATAATAGGAAAGATAGGAGGCTGTGGGGTGTATCACTGAGGTATCGCCCGAGGCGAGACTTTGCGCTATGGAATAAACTGACATGCAGTCGGCGGCGGGTACGGTTTTACTGAATAAAATCAGTATGATACCCTCTGCGGTGCATAGACCAAGTACCAGAAAAAGCAGGATACGTTTATAGTTTTCGGGCTTTTTGCAGACAAATCTGCAGATGCCTGCAAGCACCGTTATGAAAATCAACATACCTAAAAGGGAAAGCAAGGGGTTGTCTGTTTTTGTCAATACCTTTTGACTTTCCATGTCAGTGGCATAGCAGGTGGACAGAAAAGCGCCAAGGAATAGAAAAACCATCAAAACAAGAGAAAATATCTGAACAAATTTGTAGGAAAAGTGATATAGTTTTTGCAATATTTTTTTCATCAAAAAATCCTTCCCGATTGTTTTTACCTGATTTAACGTTGCGGTCTCACCGTTCATGGGGTGGGTAACNGNAAACTGNATGATGATNTTTTTCGNTTANGACTAANTATAGNATAAGATNNTNAANAAAAATANTGGNTGTAAAGCAATAANCGTGTTAGAATGNAAATAANATGAAGAAAGGATTCGTACAACATGGATAAAATTGCGGTATTGATACCCTGCTTTAATGAGGAACAGACCATTGCCAAGGTAGTCACGGATGTTAAGGAGGCTTTGCCGGAGGCAGCGGTTTATGTGTATGATAACAATTCTACAGACCGTACCGTTGAGCTCGCCGAAAAAGCAGGAGCTATTATTCGCTATGAATATAAACAGGGCAAGGGTAATGTGATTCGTAGAATGTTTCGTGAAATCGACGCCGAGTGTTATCTGATGATTGACGGTGACGATACCTATCCCTTGGATTGCGCCAGAGAGCTGGTGGACAAGGTGTTGGAGCATCATGCGGATATGGTGGTGGGAGACAGGCTTNNCTNCACTTATTTTACGGAAAATAAACGCCCTTTTNACNATTTCGGCAACAGTCTTATGCGTGCGGGTATTAATCGGCTTTTTGGTTCGGATATCAAGGATATCATGACAGGCTACCGTGCCTTTAGTTATGAGTTTGTAAAGACATTTCCTGTCTTTTCCAAGGGTTTTGAGATAGAAACTGAGATGACGATCCATGCGGTGAATTACGATATGCAGGTGGAAAATGTGGTGGTGGAGTATCGGGACAGACCCGTGGGGAGCGTGTCTAAGCTCAACACCTACAGCGACGGCATGAAGGTGATACGAAAAATGATGCAGCTGTACAAAAATTACCACCCGCTCCGCTTTTTCGGAAGTCTGTGCCTGCTTTTGATTTTGGCGGCTCTGATACTTATGGTGCCAATCATCGGGAATTATTTGCGGACAGGTCTGGTGCCCCGTTTCCCTACTTTAATTGTGTGCGGCTTTATGGTTTTAGCGGGAATACAATCTTTTTTTTCAGGCATGATTTTGGAGGTCATGGCGGCAAAAGATAAGAGGGATTTTGAGTATCGTCTCGCTAAAACTCACAGTGAAAGAAAAAGTCTTAGGGCTGCGGATGAGAGCGGCGACANAGTAGATTGNAGTATTGGAAGCGCCGTTNGCAATGCACAAAATNATTGACAATATAAGGNAGNGAGAATGCGGCAGGAAAAACTAATTTCCAAAAANATAGGATATAGTATGCTTTCGATAGTAGGTTTTCTNTTTGTTTTCTGTTGGAAAACGGAAAAAGAGCTGGCGGAGCAGAAAAACATAATATGGAGCGGAGGTTATGTNGCAAAGACCTTGGGAATCAGTCTAGTTTTAGGAATATTGCTGGGGTGTGTAATTGCTTATATTATGTATGCTTTTGCGGAAAGCGGACAATCGAAGGTTAATAACCCTGCCTCCGGCAGCAGGTTGTGGGGGGTAAAACGCCCCCGGTGGGTTATGGAAGCCGAAATGCCCCCGGCGGGATATTGTTTCTCACGGGAAAAGAAAGGCGGGCGAAGCAGGCTTGCAGCTCTGACAGGGAACTTACAGAAGTGGCTTGACAGGCTGGGTTTCGGCAGGGTATTTGCAGGCAGCTTTATCCTGCTGGTGCTTGCAAGGATTCCCTGTTACTTGGCATATTATCCGGCAATCTGTGCCTATGATTCTCCCTATCAGGTAGTGCAGATAGTGTCGGGAGAATATATCGATCACCATCCTATCGCGCATACCCTGTTGATTAAGGCAGGGATGTTTTTGGGGGAAAGGCTTCTCGGCAGCGTCAACGCGGGAATTGCCCTGTATGCATTTGCACAGGNGNNTGCTTNGTCGGCGGCATTTGCTTTGGGAATAGCCATGCTTCATCGCTTTGGAGTAAATGCCTTATGGATTTTGGTTATGCTTGTTTGGCTGCTGTTTTTTCCTTTTCATATGTATATGAGCGTCAGTATGACAAAGGATATCTGGTTTAGCGCCTTATTTTTAGTGCAGATATTAGCGATGTTTGCAGTGCTTTACCGAGGTGAGAATACCCTTCGTCTAAAGACATGGGATGTGGCACTGTTTTTTTCCACCGTGGGTATGATATTATTCCGCAATAACGGAAAATATGCGTTGTTGGTGTTGATAACGGTTTTGCTGTTGGCGCTGTGGCGTGACGGGAAAATGCTTAAGCTTTGGGGAAAGGTGTTTTTAAATTGCGTGGCTGCGTTTATTGTAGGGAGCATGATTTTATCACTTCTTTTTCATGTGACAAATGCGGTTTCGGGAGATAAGCGGGAAATGCTGAGTATCCCCATTCAGCAGCTTGCCCGTTGCATGGTTTATCATGGCGGTGCGGGAGTGCTTCCGGANGACGACAACACTATGTCCGAGGAGGACAAGGCGCTTTTGCAGGAGTTTATGCTGTACGAAAGCTATCAGGAATATAATCCCCATTTGGCGGATCCGGTAAAGCGGAACACTAATACATGGGTGGTAAGATACCGCTTCAAGGATTTTACCGCAACTTATTTTGGGTTGCTGGTGAAATACCCTTCGGAATTTATCAACGCATTTTTAGAGGTAAATGCGGGATATCTTTATCCTAATGATGTGAGTCATGCCACAGTGAATGAAAACGGCATAGAACGGGGGCTCGGCTATGTGCAGACTAGGTGGATGACTGACGATATGAAAGGCTGGGGAATTTACAAGGATAGCAAGCTGCCATATCTGTTTGAAAAAATGGAGAGGTGGGCGGACGAGAATGCCTATTTGAAGATACCCATACTCAAATATTTATTTGTTCCGGGAATGTGGCTTTGGCTGTGTCTTTTTTTAATGGCGTACCTTTGGATTCATAGGAGATTCCGCATCAGCGTTGTTTTAATATTGATTTTAGGGTATTTTTTCACGTTGCTTTTAGGTCCTACGGTGCAGCTGCGATATGTTTATCCGGTGATGACGGCGCTGCCTTTTATTGCACTGTTGGGCGGCAGGAGGCAGTGCGTGCCCGAAGAGAAATGTCAGTGAGACAACACACCAGTATTATGGAAAGCATGGAACAGGAAAACAGAGGGTATGGGGATGTAAGGCATAACGGAGGAAAATCATGCGGGAATATCGTGACGAGAAAACAGGCATTTATCTTCGGTTGATGACAGGTGAGGACACGGATTTAATTGTAAAATGGCGAAATACTGATGCGGTGCGAAATAATTTTATTTATCAGGAGCTTTTCACAACACAGGGTCATGAGGCATGGATAAAAAATATGGTGGAAACCGGCAAGGTGGTTCAGATGATGATTTGCGATATTGCAAGTGATAAGCCCTTTGGCTCTGTTTATATCAGAGATATTGACAGACAGCATAATAAAGCCGAATACGGTATTTTTATCGGTGAGGAGGACGCCAGAGGAAGAGGGGTGGGAACTGCGGCGGCAAAATTGATGTTATCCTACTGTTTTACGGAGGAAAAGCTTCATCGGGTGTTTTTGCGTGCCTTTGCGGATAATATTCAGGCAATCCGCAGCTATGAAAAAGCGGGGTTTGTGAAGGAGGCTCATCTTAAGGATGATGTTTGCCTTGGGGGTAAGTATTGTTATATTGTATTAATGGCGGTAGTCTGCCCACAAATATAAGAAGGAAAAAATACTATGAAAAAAATAAGCTTTGTAATTCCCTGCTATCGCTCGGAAAATACGCTTCCCCGTGTGATAGCGGAAATCGACGAAAAAATGAGGGGAATGACGGATTACGAATATAATATTTTAATGATAAATGACTGTTCGCCGGACAATACCATGGGAATGATAAGAAATCTGTGCCGGGAGAGCGATAACAGAAAGGGTATCGGCTTTGCCCGTAATTTTGGGCAGCATGCGGCATTAATGGCGGGTCTGCGCCATGCGGACGGGGATTATGTGGTGTGTCTGGATGATGACGGGCAGACTCCCGCAGACGAGGTGGACAAGCTGATTGCCAAGCTGGACGAGGGCTTTGATGCGGTTTATGCAAAATATGAGCATAAGCAGCATTCGGTATTCCGCAATCTGGGCAGCAAGGTAAACGAGCTGATGACCCGTATTATGCTGAACAAGCCGGCAGATTTGTATATATCCAGTTATTTTGCGGTGAAAAGATTTGTGGCGGAGGATATGATACGCTATGAAAATTCTTACCCCTATGTCATTGGGCTTGTTCTGC